>JAHFQC010000013.1:0-65937 GCA_023259375.1 Alphaproteobacteria bacterium | reverse complement strand
GTCGCATATCGCAGCGCTCGATCCGGCGCCCAAGGGCGTGATCGTGGCGAGCCCCGCCAATCCGACCGGCACCATCATTCCCGACGCCGATCTGAAGGCGATCGCCGACATCAGCCGCGCCCGCGGCGCCATCGTCATCTCCGACGAGATCTATCACGGCCTCTCTTATGTCGGCCCCGCTGCGACCATGCTGGCGCACAATCCCGACGCCTTCATCATCGGCAGTTTCTCAAAATACTTCTCGATGGTGGCGTGGCGGCTGGGCTGGCTCTTGGCACCTGAGGATAAAGCCGAGCGCGCCCGCGCGTTTTGCGGCAACATGTTTCTCACCGCGCCCTCACTCAGCCAGCATGCCGGCGTCGCTGCGCTGGAAGCGACTGAGGAACTCGAAAAGCACGTCGACGTCTATCGCACCAATCGCGATCTGGTGCTGAAGGCGCTGCCGCGGCTCGGGCTCGACCGCATCGCACCGCCCGATGGCGCGTTTTACGTCTATGTCGATGTCGGCCATCTCACCAACGACAGCTTGGCGTTCTGCAAGGAGATGTTGGAAGCGACTGGCGTTGCTATCGCGCCGGGCATCGATTTCGATCCGGTCGAAGGCCGCCGCTACATCCGCATTTCCTTCGCCGTCTCGACCGCCGAAACCGAAGAAGCGCTCCGCCGGCTGGAGCCGTGGTTCAAGGCGCGGGCGTCTCGCTGATCTGTCGCGCGCCCCACTTTTCTGCCTCACGCGGGCGCAAGGCTTTCTCAGCTCGCACGTAGAACGCGGGGGGATTGAGTAGCGTCAGCGTACGAAACGCAGCGAAGCGCGGAAAGGGGGGCTTATCTCGTCGCAAAACGATCCCCCCTACGTCTGCTTCGCAGCCACTTCCTCCCACGGTCTGAGTGCCAACGCACAAATCTGTGCGCCCGTGGAGGGCAGAAAAGAGTGGTGCAAAGTCAGAACGCGCGCGT
This sequence comes from Alphaproteobacteria bacterium, assembly GCA_023259375.1. Classification (GTDB taxonomy): domain Bacteria; phylum Pseudomonadota; class Alphaproteobacteria; order Micropepsales; family Micropepsaceae; genus Rhizomicrobium. The sequence goes on along the minus strand of JAHFQC010000013.1, from coordinate 64,980 downwards.
GGGGTCAGAAAGAACGTTGGCACGCGCACACGGAGTGCGGCCATACCGATCAGTATGCGAACGTCTGAAGCGATACTCTAAAACCGCTCGATCCCGAGCCCGTTCATGTCGATCTCGGGTTCGACGCCCGAAATGAGATCGGCGACCGCCTTGCCCGAGCCGCAGGACATCGTCCAGCCGAGCGTGCCGTGGCCGGTGTCGAGATAGAAATTCTTGAGCGGCGTCTTGCCCAACAACGGCACTGAATCCGGCGTCGTCGGGCGCAGGCCGCACCACAGTTCGGCGCTATCGAAATCGCCCGCACCGGGGAACAGCGCTTTGGCGTTCTTGACGATCGCGGCCGACCGCACCGGCGTCATGGCGTCGTTCCAGCCCGCCAGTTCCGCGGTTCCGGCGCAGCGCAAACGGTCGCCGAGACGGCTGTAGACCATCTTGTGCTCGTCGTCGGTAATCGAAACCGATGGCGCCTTGCTGGGATCGGTAACCGGCAGCGTCGCCGAATAACCTTTGGCCGGATAGACCGGCAGATGCAGTCCGAGCTGGCGCGCCCACGGCGTTGACCAGCTTCCCATCGCCATCAGATAGGCGTCGCCGGTGACCTCGCCGCGATTGGTGACGATGGCGGTGACGCGATCGCCGTCGCGCTTGAAACCGGTAATGGCGGTGTTGAAGCAGAACAGCACGCCCTTCTTTTCCGCCAAGGCGGCGAGGCGCTGGGTGAATTTATGAGCGTCGCCGGATTCGTCGTCGGGCGTGAAGATGGCGCCCGCCAATTGGTTCGCAACGCCAGCCAGCGCCGGCTCGATCGCGATCGCTTCGGCGACCGTCTTGACGTCGCGCTTGAGGCCCAGCGAGGCCATCAGCGCCGAGGCGCCTTGGGCATGTTCGAAAGTCTTGGGGTTGCGGTAGACGTGCAGGATGCCGAGCGTCTTCTCGTCGTAGCTGATGCCGGTTTCGGCCCGCAGGGCCTGCAGGCAGTCGCGCGAATAGATGGCAACGCGCAAAGTGCGGTCGGTGTTGATGCGGGTGCGTCCGGGCGTGCAGTTGGCGAGGAAGCGGATCAGCCAGGCCCACAGGGTCGGGTCATAGCGCCACCACTTGAACACCAGCGGCGCGTCGGCGCGGAACATCCATTTGGCCGCCTGCAACGGCGTGCCGGGATTGGCCCAGGGTTCGGCATGGCAAGGCGAGACCTGTCCGCCGTTGGCGAAACTGGTTTCAAGCCCCGCCGCCGGCTCGCGCTCGATGACGGTAACTTCGTGCCCGCGTTTGGAAAGAAACCAAGCGGCCGCCGTTCCGACGACGCCTGCGCCTAAGACCACAACCTTCACGGCAGTTCCCGCAAACCTCCGATACTTGCGGGAGGAGAGCTAGTCCCGTCGGGCGGCTGTGAAAAGGGCCCTTTCGCCGCGGGCCCTTATTCTTAGGTCTAGGTGCGGATTTAGGCTGCCAGCATGGCGTCGTCGACGCCGATGGCGGTCAAATGGGACGTCGCCAGCAAGGTGACCATACGGCCGTCGATCACGGCGATGCCGTCGATATGGCCGTCGCCACCCTTCATCACGTCGGGGGGCGGCTGCACGTCGGTGTTCGAGACGGTGATGATGTCCGAGACCGCGTCGACCAGGATGCCGGTGGTGTGTTTGCCGTCCGCCACCACGATGATGACGTGCTTGGCGGTGGCTTCGGTCATGCCGAGGCCGAGGCGGGCCTTGAGATCCACCACCGGCAGCACGATGCCGCGCAGGTTGATGACGCCGCGGACATAATCGGGCACATGGGGCAGGGCCGTGGTGTCGGTCCAGCCGCGGATTTCGCGGATCGTCATGATGTTGGTGGCGAATTCCTGGCCGTTGGCGATGAAGGTGATGTACTGGCGGGACTGGGTGTCGGTTTCGCTCATGGTGTCCTCCGGCCGGTTGCGGTTTTAGAATTCGGTCCAGTCGCCGTCGCCGGCACTCGCCGGTGCGGACGCGCGTCCACCCGCGGCGGCGGCCACTTTGGCGACAGGCTTGGCAGCCGGACGCTTGACCGGCAGCGGAGCCGGAGTGTGGCGCGCGACGGGCCGCGGCGCACTTGCGACGTGCGACGTCTCGCCGACCGAGAAGAAGCCGATGAGTTCGGTGAGGACCTTGGTCTCGCCCGCCATGTTGCGGGCCGCCGCCGTGGATTCTTCGACCATCGCCGCGTTCTGCTGGGTGACCTGATCCATCTGGCTGACCGCCGTGTTGACCTGCTCGATGCCGGTCGACTGCTGCTCGGCGGCTTGCGCCATTTCTCCGACCAGGGCGTTGATCTGGATCACCTGATCGACGATGCGTTTCAAGGCCGTGCCAGTTTCGCCGACGTATTTCACGCCGTCGCCGACATGCTCGCTGGAGGTGTTGATCAGCGCCTTGATCTGCTTGGCCGCTTCCGAGGAACGCTGCGCCAGCGAACGTACTTCGCTGGCGACCACGGCAAAACCTTTGCCGGCTTCACCAGCGCGCGCCGCTTCGACACCCGCATTCAAGGCCAAGAGGTTGGTCTGGAAGGCGATCTCGTCGATGACGCCGATGATGTCGGTGATCTGCTTGGATGATTGGGAAATGGCGTCCATCGCCTTGACGGCGGTTTCGACCACGCGTCCGCCGTTTTCGGCCGCATCCTTGGCGCCGACCACGCTGTGCGAGGCTTCCTTGGCGTTGGAGGCGGTCTTCTTGACGGTCGCGGTGATCTCTTCGAGCGCCGCTGCGGTTTCTTCGAGGCTCGCTGCCTGCTGTTCGGTGCGCCGCGACAGGTCGTCGGCGGCGGTCGAGATTTCGCTGGCGTTGTTGTCGATCTGATGCGTTGAGGTCAGGACGTTCTGGATCGTCTCCTGCAGGCGTCCCATAGCGGTGTTGAAGTCTTCCTTCAGCTTGGCGAAGGCGCCGGTCAGGTCCGCCGTGACGCGATGGGTGAGGTCGCCCTTGGCGAGATGATCGAGGCCGGCGCCGATCGAAGAGACAATCACCTCAGTCTGCGCAGCTTTGGCTTCTTCCGCCGCGGCGAGCTGGTTCTTGAAGGCGGTCATTGCCTCGGCGAGCTTGCCGATTTCGTCCTGCTGATCGTCGTGCGGGACGTTGGCATTGAGATTGCCGCGGGCGAGTTCGCCCATGGCGTCGGTCATGTCGGTCAGCGGTGCAGAAATCGCACGCACCAGCGCATAACCGGCCGCGACGCAGAAGATGGCGGCAAGACCGAGTGCGATGTAGATCCAAAGGCGCGTGGATTTGAAAACGGACTGGCCCTCGGCACCCCGCTGGGCGCTCATTTGGTCGTTAAACTGCACATCTGCGTCGATCGCCTCGACGAGCACATTGAACCGGTCGCGGGATTCGCCTTGCGCATAGGTGGTCCCGGCCTTTTCACCCTCGGTCTTGAAGATTTCCTCGTTCTTGGTCAGCGAACTATCATAGGCCTCTCTGGCGGCCGCGATTTTGTCGGCCAGCTCTTGCTCTTTTCCGGCTGTGACGAGGGGCTTGTATTTTGCCCATGCGGTATCGGCCACGGCCTTGTATGCGTCCATGTTTTTGATCAGCCGGGCCCGTGTTGCGTCGTCGAGCGGCAGCAAATACGTGGCTTGTGCTGCCCTGAGGCGCGTCATGCCGTATTCGTACTGCCCCAGTGCCTTCACCGAGGGCAGCCAGTTGCCGGACACATCGGCGGCAACATCGTTCACCTTGGACAGGCCGCTTTGGGCAAAGATGCCCAGACCGACCGTAACGGCGAGCACCAGCGCAAATACGCCGACCAGCTTCTTGCTGACGGAAAGATCTTTGAAGTTCATGGCTGCATCCCAGTCGCTAGAGGTTCCACGCCTTGCGGTTCCCGCATTACGCGTACGATTGGGGCGCAATTGTTGATATGTCGTGTAGACAATCAGGAGTGATCAGAGGCGGATATTGCGTACGCCATTGGCATCATTGGCGTTTGCACGTTAAGGGCGAGGTGTTGCTGGCGGCCGCCGAAAGGCAAGCCCTTGCGATTGTTTGAATGTAGGCGGGACAATCGTACAGGAGCGCGCGCCAATCCGCCGGCAGTTGCAGCCGGAACGTGCGGATAGGGATTTATACGTGTTGGTGTAAATACCTAGACGATGACAGCGCTATAGCATCGCCGGAATGACCCGGTCGGGCGGGCGGTGGCCGTCGACATAGGACTTGATGTTGACGATCACCTTCTCGCCCATCTCGATGCGGCCTTCGATGGTGGCCGAGGCCATGTGCGGCAAGAGCACGACGTTCTTGGCCTTCAGGAGTTTGGGATCGATCGCCGGTTCGCGTTCGTAGACGTCGAGACCGGCGCCGGCGAGTTGTCCCGCTTCCAGCATATTCGCGAGGCATTCCTCGTCGATGATCTCGCCGCGGGCGGTGTTGACGACATACGCGGTGGGCTTCAGCAGTTTCAGCCGCCGCGCCGACAACAGCCGGTAGGTCGCCGGGGTATGCGGACAATTGACCGAGACGATGTCCATCCGCGACAGCATCTGGTCGAGATTTTCCCAATAGGTCGCTTCAAGCGCGGTCTCGACATGCGCCCGCACCGGCTTGCGATTGTGATAATGGATCTGCAGCCCGAATGCCTTGGCCCGTCGTGCCACGGCTTCGCCGATGCGGCCCATGCCGACGATGCCGAGACGCTTGCCGCCAAGGCGGTGGCCCAGCATCCAGGTCGGCGACCAGCCGCGGAACGCGCCGCGCTCCAGCGCTTCGGCGCCTTCGAAGAACCGCCGCGGCACCGCCAGGATCAGCGCCATGGTGGCATCGGCGGTGTCGTTCGTCAGCACGCCCGGCGTGTTGGTGACCATCAGGCCTTTGGCCAGCGCCGCGGTGATGTCGATGTTGTCGAAGCCGTTGGCGTAGTTGGCGATCATCTTGAGGCCGGGGCCCGCCTCGGCAATCAGCGAGGCATCGATCCGGTCAGTGATGGTCGGCACCAGGATTTCGCAGCTCTGCATCGCCGCGACCAGTTCGTGGCGGCGGAACGGCTTGTCGGCGTCGTTCAGTTGCGCGTCGAACAGCTCGCGCATCCGCGTCTCGACGACGTCCGGCAGCTTGCGCGTAACGATGACGACCGGTTTACGCACCATGACAGCATCCAAGGCTGGCGCATCCGATGTATCAGATGCGCCCCGCCGTGTCAGTGCCGTCTTTCTTTTTCAGTGACGCTCTTCGCTATTAGTGCCGGAAATGGCGCATTCCGCTGAAGACCATCGACAGTCCGGCCGCATCGGCCGCCGCGATCACGTCGGGATCGTGGATCGAGCCGCCCGGCTGGATGACGCTGGTGGCGCCTGCTTCGGCGATTTCCATCAGGCCGTCGGGGAAGGGGAAGAAGGCGTCGGAGGCGGCGGCGGAGCCGATGGTCCGCGATTGCGGCCAGCCCGCCGCTTTGGCAACCGCGCGAGCCTTCTCGGCGGCAATACGGGCCGAGTCGACGCGGCTCATCTGTCCGGCGCCGATGCCGGCGGTGACGAGGTCCTTGGCATAGACGATGGTGTTGGACTTCACGTACTTGCCGACGGTGAAGGCGAACAACAGATCGGCGATCTCGGCGTCCGAAGGCTTCCGCTTGGTGACGATCTTGAGGTCGGCGGCGGCGGTGCGGCCGATATCGCGGGTCTGCACCAGCATGCCGCCCGATACCGACTTGAAGGTCAGGCCCGGCACATTCGGGTCCGGCAGTCCGCCCGCGACTAGCACGCGCAGATTCTTCTTCTTGGCGAGAATGGCGCGAGCATCGGCGTCGACGTCGGGGGCGATGATCACTTCGGTGAAGATCTTGGCGATCAGTTCCGCCGTGGCGCCGTCGAGGGTGCGGTTCAGGGCGACGATGCCGCCGAACGCCGACAACGGATCGCAGGCCAGTGCTTTTTCGTAGGCTTCGACGAGCGAGCCTGCCAGCGCCACGCCGCACGGATTGGCGTGCTTGATGATGGCGCAGGCCGCATGGGCCTTGGGATCGAATTCGCCGATCAGCTCATAGGCCGCATCGGTATCACTGATGTTGTTGTAGGAAAGCTCCTTGCCCTGCAGCTGTTCCGCGGTGGCGACGCCCGGACGCTTCTCGCCGGTCGCATAGAACGCGGCTTCCTGATGCGGGTTTTCGCCATAGCGCAGCGACTGGCGCAGCGTTCCGGCAAAAGCGCGCCGCTTCGGCGGGGTGGCCTTGTCTTCGAGTTGCGTGGCGAACCAGTTCGACACCGCCGCATCGTACGCCGCGGTGCGGGCATAAGCGGTCTGGGCGAGGCGGCGGCGCAGCGTCAGCGTGGTGGCGCCCTTGTTGGCGTCCATTTCGGCGAGCACGGCCGCATAGTCCTCGACATCGACCACCACCGTGACCCAGTCGTGGTTCTTGGCCGCCGAGCGGGTCATCGCCGGGCCGCCGATATCGATGTTCTCGATCACTTCGTCGAAGGCGGCGCCTTTGGCCACCGTGGCTTCGAACGGATAGAGGTTACAGACCAGAAGATCGATGCCTTCGATGCCGTGTTCCTTCATCGCCGCGGCGTGCTTGTCCCTGAGGCCCAGAAGGCCGCCATGGACGATCGGATGCAGCGTCTTCACGCGGCCGTCCATCATCTCGGGGAAACCGGTGATGTCGGAGACATCGGCAACGGTGAGACCGGCGTCACGCAGCGCTTTGGCGGTGCCGCCGGTGGAAATCAGCGCCACGCCATGCTTGGCGAGGCCTTGCGCGAAATCGACCAGCCCCGTTTTGTCGGACACGGAAATGAGCGCGCGGCGGATGTTGCGGAGCGTCATGGCAGACTCGCGATCGGTTTGGGGTTACGGCCGGTGATACTTCGCGAGGCCGTGAAACAAAAGAGCCAGATCGCCGCCCGCACGAAATTTCCGCGCGAATCGGGCATCACGAAAAACGAACGAATGTTGCGCAGGTTACGCCGCGGCGCTGGATGCCTGGCTTTTCAGCACTTTGAACACCGCGCCTGCCAGCGTGTGCAGTTCTTTTGTCACGATCGTGAGCGCCGGCGTCAGCATCACGGCAGTGCCCGAGACCGCCACCAATGCGCCATCCATGCGCAATTGCCGCTTCAGCGCGGCGGCATCGGGCGCGACGGCGAGTTCGATCACGGCAAACGCGCCGCGCACGCGCACATCTTTCACCGTCGGCAGTTTCAGGCATTTGCCGAGTTCGGTCGCAAGTTTCTTGCCGATCTCGTTTGCCGCCAGGAGCCGATTTTCGCGCGCCCACAGGTCGAGGAAGGAGTTGGCCGCCGCCGCGGTCAAGGTATCGGCTGAGCCCCAGCTGGTGTCGGGCGTGAATTGGCTCGAGGCCAGCACGGCGCCGAGCGGCAGGGTTCCGCCGGTCAGCATCTCGCCCAGCACCACCATGTCCGGTTCGATCTGGGCCGCCTGGTGGGCGAACATCACGCCGAGGCGTCCGAAACCGGAGAAGCGTTCGTCGGCGATCAGCGGCACGCCGCACTTGAAGGTGATCTCGCGCACCCGCGCCAGCGTCTCTTCATTATGGAACGGCAGGCCGGGCATGAGTTGCACCAGCGGCTCGATCACCACCGCCGCGAGTTTGGCGGCGCGGCTCTGCAGGGCGGCAATCAGGTCGGTCGCGCTCTGTTCGTCGCGCGGCAAGGGCAGCGGGGCGCCGTCACCGGTAAACGCGGCGCCTTCGAACGTCGCGATCTCGCCGGGATGGGCTTTCTTGGCCATCGCCAACGCGGTTTCGAACGCGAGGCGGCCGTTCGGCGTCAGGCTGGCGCGCTTGCCCGCCAGAAGGGTGTTGATCCTGCCCTGCAGTTTGGTCGCGGGGGCGGCGACCAGCACTTCTTCGAAGCTGTGGGGCAGGCGGGCGGCCTGGGCTTCGACGCCGAGCTGAATCAGGGTGGGCGACAGGCCGAGAATGGCGTTGCGGGTGGCGCCGTCGATCAGGGTCCGGCCGTCTTCCAGGGTAATGACGCTGCCGCGCGCCTTGGTCACGGTCAAAACGGGTTCGGCCGGAAATTCGCTGCTCATGGAACGCTCTTTGCTCGCCGGGATGCCCGTCCGCCGCCGGACCGGGATAAAACGTCGCTGTCCTCTCCGACAATTAAGGCGCCGTCAAGGCCTCGGCGCCGCGTTGACGGACGCCTTTCCATGACTATAGTCCGCCGCCTCCATTCGCAGACCGTTAATTGTGCCCCCGTGGCGGAATGGTAGACGCGGCAGACTCAAAATCTGTTGCCTTCACGGGCGTGCTGGTTCAAGTCCGGCCGGGGGCACCACGCTTCGCCCCGCGTGGCGCAGCCATCTCCCAATGGCGAGCCTTCCACGAAGCCCCGTGATGATCGGGGCAGCTAGCCATGAAGAAAAAGACCAAGGTAAGGGGCAAGGCACCCGCCAAACCCATCGCCCAAGAGAGCCAGAGCTTTCACAACGTGTGGGATGCGCTCTGCGAGACGGGCGGGGATGCCACCAAGATGAAACTGCGCTCTTGGCTGGCGATGGAGCTGGAACGTCGCATAAAGGCTCAAGGCTGGTCGAAGGCCGCCGCCAGAAAGCGGTGCGGGCCGCGTCTGGCCGATCTGAACGGCAAATTCAGTACGTTCACCGCCGATGAACTGGCCGAGATGCTGGGTGAAGCAGGCCTGGAGCTGCGAATTCGCGCGGTGAAATCCACCTTCGGCAAAACCCCGCCTGAACGGCGCAAGGCGAAGAAAGGCAATAAGGCCTGAGTTTGGAGGCCGTCGGGGGCTTCGCCCCGCCTAGCGTCGCCATTTGGCACCCCGCTTCTTCGAAACGTATCACCAGCGGATATGGCGGGTCAGCAGCGCGCGCGCGGTCAGGGCCACCCAGGCGACGGGACAGCCATAGGCGATGACCACGAAGGTCGGGCTGTCAACCGGGCAGTGGACCGAATAGCCGACCGCGCCCGCGGCCGCCGCGGCGAGCCCGAGGTTCGTGGCGGCCTTCGCGGTGTCGGCGGGCGCGTAATAGCGCATCAGCCACGTCAGTGCGCCGGCAGCGAGCGCGCCATAGATCGTGACTGCGCCGAGACAGAACGGGAAATTCGGCAGGAAGAAGAAATGCACGATCTCGGCGGCCGGTACATGAGTCCATTCCCACGCCACCGCGGCGGCCAGCACGCCCGCGAAGGCGAGAGCGGGAGTCCGGTGCACCGTCGCGATGGGGCGGGCGGCGTGTGCGAGGGTCATTCCGGCGAGCACCAGCAGGGCGAGCAGCAGCGCACTCTTCAGGGCCATGGATAATGGCGGCGCCGCGATATCCGGCCTGAAGCCCAAAATCGCAACATTGAGCGCCGTGATGGCCGCCACCAGCAGAGTCAGCATGGCGGTCCAGCCGAGCGGCGGCACCGGTCGGGGCGTTTTGGCGAGCAGCGCGATCAGCTCATCGGTTCGCATGATCAGGCTTTCTCCTCGGCGAGCAGTCGGGCAAGCCGGCGCAGACCCCGGTGAACCATGACTTTGATGTTGCTTTCGCTGGTGGCGAATTTTGCCGCGAGATCTTTCACCGATACGCCGTCGACCTTGAGCGCATGAATGATCTCGCCGGCCGGCGGCTTCAGTCGGGCCAGCAGTTGTGCCAGATCGCGCTGCGCCATGGCGTTCTCGTCGCTGCCGTCACCCAGGGCTTCGGCTTCCTCGATCGGCACCTGGACCATTCGTTCGCGCCGCAGCGTATCGATGATCTTGTGTTTGGCGATCGCCTGCATCCAGGCCGTGAAGGCCATCTCGGCGTTGAAGGTGTGCAGTTTCAGATGCAGCGTGAGCATGACCTCTTGAACCATGTCTTCCGCCCAGTCGCTCCGGCGATAGCGGGCCAGCTGGGCGGCGCAATAGCGGCGCAGCAATGGCGCCACGGCCGTCAGCAATGATGCCATCGCCGCGTTGTCGTCGACGGCTTTCATCGCCAAGATCCGCAAGGCAGCATCGCGGTTTTCTGGATCGCCGTCCTGCATGGTTACGTTGCGCCGTCCTTTGACGTTACCGTTGCGCGGATAAGTTTTTGCCCGCCGTAACTTCTCCCATGCGTGCGCCGTAAATCAGGACAGACGCCGATTTCCGGCCGACCACGATGGAGAACCCGCATGACCTGCCGCACCCTCTTGATCCTGACCGCCGTCTCGGTCTTGTCCAACCTGCCGGCCTTGGCGGACAACGCCAATATGATGTCCAAACCGGCGACGGTAAACAGCATGACGTCGAACATGACGTCGAAGACGTCCGATCATCGCATGAAACCCGCGAAGGCAAAGAACGCAATGATGGGGTCGCCGCACGCCATGAGCGGCATGGCGCCTGCGGACGATGCCAAGCCGGCCAAGGCCAAGCAGCCTTGAGAGCAGCGCTACGCAAAAGCGTGGCGCGAGGTTACAGGCACCGAAAAAGAATTTGTTCTTCCTTCCGCGTGAACCGATCGGCCGCATCGGCCGTTGCGGCACCAATCTATGGAGGTCAACGATATGAAAACTGGTTGGCTATGTACGGCCGTCATGCTGATGGCGCTGGGGACCGGAGCGGCCGAGGCGGCTCAGGTCAAAGTGACGATCCAGAACCTCTCGGCGACGGGCGGTCTCAATCTGTCGCCGCTTTGGGTCAGCTTCGGCAACGGTACGTTCGACGTATTCAATGCCGGAGCGGCGGCAACGCCCGGTCTCAAACCGCTGGCGGAACTCGGTGACCCCAGCGGTCTTGCGGCGCGGCAAGCCACGACCGATCCCGGCGCCGTGACGGGCTTGATTCCGGTTGTCGGCTCCAGCGGGCTGGCGCAGATCGAACCGGGCGAGTCCGGCTCGATCACTCTCACGCTGAATTCGGCGACCAACCGGTTCTTCAATTTCGCGGCGATGGTGGTGCCGTCGAACGACGCCTTCACGTCGCTCGACAACGCCCTGGCCATTTTCGACAGCGCCGGCCATTTTCTCGGCGACAAGACGCTGACCCTGACCGGCAACGACATTTGGGATGCCGGCACCGAAGCCGATCAGTTGTTCGGCTCGGCGTTCATCGTCGGCCAGAACGCCATGCTCGGGGATGCGGAAGCCGGCAACGTCATGCTGCATCCCGGCTTCGGCACGTTCGACGGCCAGACGGAGCCCAACGGCCGCACCTTCAACGCCGCCGATGCCAACGTCGGCGCCCGCGGCGGCTTTTCCTTCGCGCGCATTACCATCTCCGAAGTTCCGGAACCTTCGAGCTGGCTTTTGATGCTCGCCGCGCTCGGCGTCGTCTTTGGTGCCAGCCGGATTTCACGGCGCCCTCGCACTGCCAACGCCGTATAAGGCGGGCCTATCCTGGCGGTTCTCGGATTTTTCGAAGTGCCGCCAGGAAGCCCCGCGCCTCTTTGCAGCAGGTCTCACCGGCCAAGCACGGATGCCGCGGTGAGCGGACCCGAGCGTTGCATCGTGAAGCCATGCATGAGGTCTTCGAAGGCTTGGCGATGGGTGCGGCTTAGCGTAAGTTGGCGCCCGCTCGCCAATGTCAGCCGTGCATCGCCGGCAAACAGCGGATGAACTTCCCGGACATGTTGGAGGTTGACGATGGCGGAGCGATGGATGCGTAAGAAGCGTTGGTCGAGGCGGTTCAAGATCGAGGTCAGCGTCTCGCGGACGAGATGTTCGGCCTTGTCGGCGCAAACCAGCACGTAGTCGCGCTCCGCTTTGATGCACTCCACGGCATCGGGCGGCAGGAACAACGTCCGTCCGTCCACCTTGATCACCAACAGGCCGCGGTCGGACGCGCTGGCCGAGAGCTTGGCGAGATCTTCCAATTCGCGGATTCGCGTGCGGGCGCGTTCCAACGCCACGTCGAAGCGCGATTTGCGCACCGGCTTCAAGAGATAATCGAGGACTTTCGCTTCGAAGGCGGCGACCGCGTATTGCGGCTGGGCGGCGATCAGGATGACGGCAGGATGCGTTTCAACGGCGGATAAAACGCCGAAGCCATCGAGCTTCGGCATATCGATGGCGAGAAAAAGCAGCGCCGGATTGAGTTCTTTGGTCGCCTCGACGGTTGCGGATCCGTCTCTGCATTCGCGCAAAATCTCGATGTCCGCGTGAGATCTGAGAAGATCTCGTATGTGATGACGCGTTAATTCTTCACCGTCGGCAATAATCGCCCCGAGCATTTGCTGCTTTCCTGGTGAGCCCCCGATTTGAGATTCTGCCGCTTAAGCGGGCAAGGAGCAATGCGTCGAAGCATACTCACTAAGGTGTGATGATAACGCGCACCGCTGCGCGTCCGCGTCTCCGTATTTATATGACGTACTCACAGACGTGCGATTTGCCGATTACCTCAGTGCAGCCGATTAGCGCAGTTGCCGTTGTGAAGAATGCAAATCCGAAACCTTCGTGGCCACCACAATGTAATCGCGCGGAGGCGGAATGCCGCTTGGGGGCGGTATTCGTGCTTCAGAGTAGCGTCGGCCTCCGGCGCGCGCTGATCGCACTTGCTGCGAACCGTTTCGTGTGCGCGACGAACGGTTCGGCGCGTTTTTGCGGCGGCTCGTCGCAACAATCCCGACGAGAACTGCCGACCCAGTATGCGCGTTGAGCGCAAGTGCTGCGAACCGTTTCGTGTGCGCGACGAACGGTACGGCGTGGCTGTGCAGCGGTTCATCGCAAACCGCTCCGGCGAGGATTGCCATTCCATATTTCGAAAACGATCATTCGGTAAGCGCTGTCTCAAGGCTGCGCGAATAAAGAGGAAGGGGAAATGAACATGAAGAGTAGGCAGATACTGTGTAGTTCTACGGCATTAGCTGCACTGTTTATGCTGACGGCGCCGGTATGGGGGCAGGCCGACAGTGGTGTGGCGGAAACCGTTGTCGTGACCGGCATCCGCGGATCGCTCCAGCGCAACTTGGACATCAAACGCGATAGCCTCGGCCTGGTCGATGCGATCACCATGGAAGACATCGGCAAGTTCCCGGATGCGAACCTCGCCAATGCTCTGATGCGCATTCCTGGCGTGACGATGTCGATGACGGCCAACTCGACCAACAACGGCCAGGCGACCACGACCGGTCAAGGCGTGTCGATCACCGTTCGCGGTTTCGGTCCGACTTACAACGAAACCCTGTTCGACGGACGCTTCATCCCGTCGGCCAACTCCGTCACCGGCGTGACCACGGGCGGCCGTTCGTTCGACTTCAGCGGCCTTTCCGCCGACATGGTCTCGCGCTTGGAAGTCTTGAAGTCGCCGGATGCGTCGTTGTCGGCTGGCGCCATCGGCGCGAGCATCAACGTCATTTATCCGAAGCCGTTCGACAAGCCCGGCCTCACGGCTGTGGCGTCGTTTTCGGGCAGCATCAACACCGACGACGGCCGCTGGATGCCCAACGGCAACTTCCTGGTCAGCGATACCTTCGCCAATGACAAGGTCGGCATTCTGGTTGCCGGCTCCTATTCGAGCTTCCAGACCAGCCAGTGGCAGGTCCAGAACTGGGGTTGGAACGGCTCGTACCTCGCGCCGTGCCAGATGTCGGGCTATACGGGACCGGATTGCGGCACGCTGTCCGCCACCGATCCGCGCAACACGGCGGACACGACGAAGCCGGTCTGGTGGACGCAGGACTATGCGGTCGACTGGAACCAGATCAACGAAGAACGCATGAACATGCGCGCCGTGGCCCAATTCCGGCCGACAAACGCGATTGAAATCACGGTCGACGGCAACTTCGCCCGCGATGACCTGATGCAGGATTCGCTGACCTACGCGCTGTGGAACAGCGTCGGCGATATGCGGAACGTGTCGCTTTCCAAGAACGGCACGGCGATGGCCTTTACGCGTAATGGACCGCAGGACTTCGACGACGTCAGAAGCCAGCAGATCCAGCAGACCTACAACTGGGGCATCAATTTCAAGTATAACGTCAACGATCACGTTACGGTGATTGCCGACTACAGCCAGGCGCTCTCCGCTCAGAATCCGAACGGCCGGGACCACCTCTCGGAAGTCTCCGCCGGTATCGGCTATGGCCCGTCGGGTCCTGGCGGCATTTACGGCTCCGCCTACACCGTTACCCAGGTTGAAGGACATGGTCTTCCGTACTACTCGGGCGTCGGTCCGAGCGGCGATGCCTCGAAGTTCACGGGCATCAACACCGGCTTGACGGCTGACGGCAGCATCCTGGGTTCCCACGTGATGGTGGTGAACAACAGGAATAATACCTACCTCGTCAACCAGGCCCGATTGGAAGCGGACGTTGACTATGCCGGTCTGAAGATCAAGGTCGGCGCCCAGTACCAGCCGAACCACTTCATCACCCGCTCCTACACCGACCTGTTCGGCGGCTCCAACAACAACTGGCAGGTCGTCTCGGGCTACGGCCCGGATTCGCATAACACGCTCGCCTCCGGTTCGGACGCCGGCTTCCATCTCCCGGCGAACCTGTTCCATGGCGTCAAGTCGATGAAGCCCGACAGTATTCCCGGTTGGTCGGCGCCTGATAGCGGCGTCATTCCGGGTCTGCCGATCACCAATGCCTATGACGTCTATGCCTACCTGAACACCAAGGTCGGTCCCTCCATCAGTTGCCCGTACACCCTCAATGCCAAGGGCGAAAAAGTCTGGGGCGTTCCGACTCCCAACGGCGTCAACTGCGGTGCCCTCACCGACCCGGCGGGCTTCCACGGTTTGGTTCCGAGCCTGATGCCCGACGAATCGAAGTCGCAGTATCAGAAGCTGTTTGAAGACAACTACGCCTTCTATGCCAGCTTCGCGACCGACACGAAGCTTGGCGAAATGCCGATGAAGATCAGTGGCGGCGTTCGCTGGGAATATACCGATATGACGGCATCCGGCTTCGGCACGGCGCTGAAGTCGATGGTCGTCACACCGGGTGACCTTACCGCGTATAATTTCCTGCTGACCGACCCGAAGGTCCTCAGCGAGAAAAACACCTACTCCTATCTGCTGCCGAACCTCGACGTCAGCCTCAACGTGACCGACGCCTTCCATCTGCGGTTCGATGCGTCCCGGTCGATGACTCGTGCGCCGATCGGCAACCTGACTGCCACCGTGTCGTACGGCGGCCGCAAGGGCTCGCTGACGGCGACCGGCGGCAATCCGAAGCTGTTGCCGTTCCTCTCTGACAACGTCGACGTCGCCGCCGAATGGTATTACGACGAAAACTCCTACCTGTCGGCCGACGTCTACCTGAAGAACGTGTCGAACTTCGTCATCAACGGCACTTCGACTCTCGTAACGAAGGGTGTGATCGATCCGAACACGGGCAACGATGCCGTGTTCACGCTCAACAGCGTCATCAACGGGCCTTCGGCCAACGTCTATGGTCTCGAGCTCGCCTGGCAGCATGTGTTCGGCGACAGCGGCTTCGGCTACCTGATCAACGGCACGATCGTTCAAAGCGACCGGCCGTACGATCCGCATAACCTCCTGGTCAGCAACTTCGCCGTCACCGGTCTGGCCGACTCGGCGAACTTCACGTTCTTCTACGACAAGGATGGGATCGAACTGCGCTTTGCCGCCAACTGGCGTGACAGCTATCTTGACCGCTTCGGTCAGGGCCAGGGCAACGGCACGTTCGGCACGGAACCGATCTTCGTCAACGGCAACTGGGATCTTTCGCTCAGCGGCGGTTACGACATCACCGACAACCTGAAGGCCTACTTCACGGCCTCGAACCTGCTCAACAATTCGTATTCGACCCGTGGCCGGTTCGCAGATCAGGTCTACGGCATCATCTCGCTCGGCCGCAGCTACACGGCCGGCGTGCACTTCAAGCTGTAAGACCCTCCCTCACGGGCCGATGGCGAACCCATCGGCCCGTTCCTTTTCTTGCACTTGGACGGTTGGATTTGGTTGGTGCTTTTCTCAAGGTTTGACTGGACGTCTCCTTCCGGGAGCACTGACCTTCTTGCGAGGCGGCATTCCCGCCTCGCTTTTTTTTGGGACACTGCCGATTGTGTTCTCCGGATTCCCGGCGTTTTTCGGCGCGCCGCGGACTGCCGCTCGTACGAAATAATTAACCTTCACAAGCTATGAACGAGCCTTTCCGCGGTTTAGGACGGGCCGAGATGACCGAAACGTCGCAGCTACTGCAATACGCCGACATGCAGCGGACGTTCTACGAGCGCGAAGCCAAGCGCGATCCCGAACAGCAAGTGGTCGGCTGCTACGACTATCACGAGAACGTCCCGTACGAGACGAACCTGCTTTATCTCTACGGCGACATCCGCAAGCCGATCTTCACGGACTTCGGCAATCGCACCGCGTTCGACTTTGCGTGCGGTGAAGGGCGTATGGTCCGCCGCATGCGGCGCTTCTTCGACAAGGTCGACGGCGCCGATCTCAGCGAGACGATGATCGATCTCGCCCGGAAGCGCACGCCGGGCAGCGATTTCTGGGTCACCGACGGCATGAGCACGGGCGCCGCGCCATCGGCCGCCTACGATTTCTGCTACTGCACGATCTCGATGCAGCACATCTGCGTGTTCGAAACCCGCGACCGGATCCTCAGGGACATGTGCCGCATCCTCAAGCCCGACGGCCAGATCACGCTGCAATATCTCTATTCGCGGGCCTATCCGGCGCTGCCGGTGACGCCGGTTCGTTCCGTCAGTCCCGACCATAGCGTGCAGCTGTTCCGCAACGACAAGCACCACGCCAAGTGGTTCGAGAACAAGACCGACGCGGTCAGCACCAATTCGGATTGCGATGTGGTGATCGGGCCGGGCGAACTGGAGATCGTCTACAATTATTTCCGCCTCTACTTCGAGCTGGTCGATTTCTGGTTCTACGATATTTCGATCGGGCGCGACGGGCTCGGGCAGACGCGCATCCTGCCCCACATTCATCCCAACAGCCATATCTCCGACGAGTATCACGGGACGCATTTCGTCTACATCCACTGCGCCGGAAAGAAATACGGCGGCTAAAGCGTGGCAGCGTTGCCGGAAAAGAGCGTCATGGCCAAGCAAGCGGTTCTCCTCACCGGATTCCTGCGCAAGAAGGACGAGACATTCTGGGGACTGCGCCAGCATGTCCTCAGCCGCGGCGACACGCGTCTGTTCATTGCCACCTGGGACATCGCCGACAGCGTCCGCGAGGCGGTGACCGAGCATCGCATCGATCCCACGCCCGTCGCGCACGCCGAAATCGCTGCGTTCTACGGCGACGCGCTGGCCGATGTCGCCATACACCACTTCGACGCGTTCGAAAGATATGTGCCGCGCATCACCGAACGGGCGCGCGAAGGCGATCTGTTCGCCATCAATGCCCGGGCGAAGCTGCACGGCGTCTATTGGATGAACCGTCTGTTTGCGCAGTGGTGGCTGGTGCGCCAGGGATTGCTCATGATTGCCGAGCACGCCAGGCTGACCGGCTGGGAGCCGGACGTCATCTGCCGGACGCGGACCGATATCGCCCTTCGCGAGCCCTTACCGGAGTGGCCGCAGGACCGCGTTCTGCTGGATGCGCATCTGCCGGGCGATCTGGAAGGCCAGAACGATCGCGGCCTGGTGCCCGACTGGTTCATGATCGGCCCTGCCGCCGAGATGATGAAGCTCGGCGATCTGTGCTTCGCCATCGAACCGCTCTACGACCGCCAGAATGCCGACGTCTGCAATGCCGAGGAGCTCTTGCGGCTCTTTCTGGTGCAGCGCGACATCGCCTATGTCAGCCGCAGCCTCCCGATCACGCGGGTCTAGCATTTCGGTACCGCGATCATTCCGGTCACCGGCAAAGCCGCCTACTCCGCACGCCCCGGCCCGATCACCTGCGAACCGTGAGTGCGGGCAAAAGGAGTTGAGTACCCTGTCCCCTAAATGGCCAACGATTGTTGGGGAATCCGGAGCCGTTCCTGCCGCCGTTGGTCGCGTCGATTCATTTCTGAAATTACCGGAAACTTTACGACAGTCCGGCATACCTATCATGTTTTTTACAAAAGTCCGCTTGCAGGGACATCGGACCCTCCCGCATCGGAATGGTTTTGTGGGGCATGATGACATTCAGTTCGCATTTGGTGGATTGGCTGCGGCGAACGGGTACGGCCATCGGGATCGTGGCGGCTTGTTTCACAGTACCGGCTTGCGCGATTGTCGGAAACGATAATTATTCTCCAGACGATCTCGTAGACACGGTCAATGTCACCGGCGTCGGGCAGATGGTCGTCGATCAGCAGGACGGCACTATCGGTGTATGCACGGCGACGTTGATCAATCCGCGCACCGTGATCCTTGCGGCCCATTGTGTGAACATGAATTCCGACCGCTCCGCCTTCCGGGACCCATCGGTCTATGGCACCGCCCGTGGCGGCACGCCGATCGCGTTCTTCTTCAATGCCGACAACAATGCTCCCGACCACTCGGCCATCATTGACTGGTTCTGGGGCGTGGATGACGGCGCGCGCTATCTGAGCCGGGCGAGCGAAAACACTTACAATGCGAATTACGTGTCCTATATGGGCAAGAGCACGGAACTCGGTCTGGGGATGCCCCACATGCAGGCCGACGTCGCGATCGCAGCGCTCGATACGCCCGCGACCGACATTCCGACCTGGACGCTGCTGTTCTCGCCACTCACGACGGCGGCGCACGCCACCATTGTCGGCTACGGCAGGAACGGCACCGGCAGCACAGGAGATATCTACGACGTCGATTATCGACGTCGCGTCGCCGAGAACACGATCAGTTTTCTCGGTTCGTTCGATGACCGCAACACCGTCCTGGCCGGACTTGCCGCGGGGCTGCCGCAGAATGAGTACATGATGGATTTCAACGATCCGAAGTTCGGCACCGCGGCAGCCAACCAGTACGATTTCAATATTTTCCACGATGCCGCCCTGGCCAAGGAAGCCTCTCCGGCACCGGGTGATTCCGGCGGGCCTTTGATCGTCGATCAGTTGTTCCAGCAACAGGTGATTGCAGGCGTGGCATCGGGCGGCAGTTGGTTTTTCGATGATCAGCCGTCCTTCTCCTACGGCTCGATGACGTTCTATCAGCCGCTCTATCTGTTCTGGGATTGGATCGTCGCAAACAACCCGTACAAATATGTTTCGGCCAAAGCCGGTGACGGCAGTTGGACCGATCCCACCCATTGGGAGATGGGTCTTGATCCGAATTACGTCACCATCGGTGCCGACGGCAAGCTGGTGAACGCACTGCCGACGACACCGGCACAAGGGGTTCCTTCTGCCGGCGAAGTCAATTCGCCGAAGTTCGGTCAGGTCTGCCATTTCGACACCTGCGCCAATATCTCCGGCGCCCCGACACCGTCCGCCAATGCGCCTTTCGCGATTGTGGATGGTCCGGGTACGACCAATTTCGTTCCGGCCGATACCGACGGGGATGTCACCCACGCCCCGCGCTATTACGATGTGACGCTGTCGGCGAGCGGTACTACGACGCTCAGCAGCGCCAGCGCGGTGATCGATCGTTTGACAATTAACGGCGCTAAGACGGGATTGACCATTACGTCGACTGGCGCCTTGGGCGTTCTGATCGACACCACAATGTATGCCGGCAATCTGCGTGTTGACGGCCTGTTGGCTTCGAAAGGCGATCTCGCTTTGATGGGCGGTGTTTTGTCGGGCAACGGCACCGTGGCGGCGCCGTATACGACGGCGGTACTCGGTGCCATCGCGCCGGGAACCGTTGGCACTACCGGCGTTCTGTCGATCATCGGCAGCGTCGTGTTGTCGAGCAAGTCCGGTTTGTTGATTGATGTGACGTCTGCCGCCAACGACCGTTTGGGCGTTATCGGCGGCATCTTGTCTCTCGGCGGTACGCTGGTTGTGATGCCGCAAGGCGGGGTTGCGCCCAAGTGGCATCAGAGCGCGACGATTGCCTCAGCCGATGTCATCCAAGGCGCGTTCGACGCTGTTCCAGACACCATTGCTGGTGTGCTGTATCCGGTTGCGACGAAGGTCGCAGCCAACGGCGATGATACGGAAGTGGTCACCTTCGAAGCCGCTTCGTTCAAGTCGCAGCTGTCCAGTCCGTCGGCCGATCAGCAGGCGATCGGCGATGGGCTCGATGCCGCTCGCAGCGGGGCTTACGACAAGATGTCGGCGCTGTACGGCGCCATCGACCCCTTGTCCGATACCAGCTTGGGTGCCGCGCTTGATGCCTTGGTTCCTGGCGCCCAGCGCTCGGTTCCGCAAGTGGCCCTGATGCTCGCTGGTGCGCATACCAGTTTCATGTGGCAGTACATGGCCGGTATCGACTTCACCTCCGCGCCGCAATTGACGGTCCAGACCGGTGCGCTGAAGCTGGCGCAGAATTTGCGGGTCGGCTCGTACGAAATGCGTAATATGCTGGTCAACCTCGGTTCGAACAGCGATTGCACCAGCGGCCGCATTCGTTGTGCCGCCGATGCGTCCACCGGTGGTGGCTCGTCGGGCACGATGGCGTTGCCGAAGGGCTTTGGGGCTTTTCTGTCCGGGCAGAAGATCGACGGTAATGTCCGTTTGGGCGGCAGCAGCGGCAAGGCCGTTGTTGACGGCTACTTGATCGCCGGCGGTATCGATTATGCCGCTCTCGATCAGCTCCGTGTTGGTTTGTCGTTCGGTTACGGCGAAGCTGATGCCACCCAGCGCAACCAGCCGGCGCGTTCCAAGACCGGAGCGAAGCAGATTATCGGCTATGGCGCGTTCATGAGCGAGGCCGGGTATTTCGCGAACGGTTATGCCGGCGTTGGTTTGGACTCGATCCACACTACGCGTCAGGTCTCCGTCAACGGCGTGTCTTATCTGCTGGACGGTCGTACCAGTGCCACCACCCCGTTGTTCGGTATCCAGCTCGGCCGTGCGTTCCCCGGCATTCTGGCCGGCACGTTCAAGCCGGCGGTTGGCGTGCAGTACGGTAATGCCCACGTCAACGGCTATTCGGAAACCGGCGGCGCGGCGGCATTGACCACCCAGGACTACAGCAAGCAAGGGGCCGGTGTTCGTATCGGCTTTGATTCCGACTGGGCGGTGGATGTCGACGGCATCGTCTTGAAGCCGCAATTGCACGCCTTCCTCGTCGGTAGCCTGGGCGCCGACAAGAGCAAGGTGTTCGCTGGCTTTGCGGCATCGCCGGCCAACAAGATGGCCTTCGATATCGCAGGTGACGCAGCCTCTTGGGCAGACCTCGGTTTGAAGTTGGATGCCGATGTCTATGACAACACCGCGCTCGGCTTCTACTTCAACGCCAATCCGGGCAGCACCGGGACTTATACCGCCGTCGGTGGCAGCCTGAGCATCAAGCTCTGATCCGGGCCGAACACCTTGGCGCACTTCGGACCTGAATTCGCGTTCGCATTTTTGTCTCGGGACACAATACTTATCTCACAGTCGGCGATGCCACGCCCGTCGCGCACGCCGAAATCGCCGCGTTCTACGGCGACGCGCTGGCCGATGTCGCCATACACCACTTCGACGCGTTCGAGAGATTTATGCCGCGCATCACCGAGCGCGCGCGCGAAGGCGATCTGTTCGCCATCAATGCCCGGGTGAAGCTCTCAGACCTGAGCTCACCGCGCTTGCTTCGGCCGTCAAACGGCTCAATCATGCGTCTCCGCAAATGCCTCGGCTATCAGTCACCCCATGAGGCCTTCCCCGCCGCAATCCGTGGCGCCCCTCAAACCTGAATTGGTAATGCCAAAGCGCTGCTGAGGAGAACCCAGATGATCGGAAGAAGCGATGATTGGGGGAGGGCGCGGATCACCGTTACGGCATTGTTTTTCGTAACTATGCTCGTCCATGGGAGCGAAGCGGCCGAATCGCCTCGCTTCAATATTGCGCCAAAAAATCCATCGCTAAGATGGACGGTCAATGTAGTGGCCGAATGCAAGAAGCCGATCTGTACGTCCTTAACGCAGGCAGTTCTTGCACAACATACTACAAAGCCGAGCATGTGCCTCGTCGATGATGATCTGCTAACGCAATTAGGAGCTTCATTCCCCGTTTGGACGGTCGAAGACTATCGTGCCCATCTGGATGAGATAAAATCGTCCGTCCTAGGTAGTTTCCTAGGAAATACTGCCGTGATGCAGCATTTGCAGCAATCAGTCCCTGGTGCCTCATTGCAGCAATTAAGGGATATTCTCTGGAGCAAAGATGGACCTGCTATTCTTGCTCTCTTTGCAGGCGGACGAGCGCACTATGAAACCACAAAATTCGATGTCGATAGCGATGGGCAGGCCGAGCAGCTCTATCGTGTCTCAGTGATTGATTGGGATGAGCACACCCAAAGTCACTGGATGGTCCGAGTTTGCAGCAATGCCAAGCCGACGCCGCAATACCACGTTCACCTCAAAATCCCGCCGAACACCCAGTCCGCAAACACCTATGAAACGAAGCTGGCCGATACTCTTGAGACACTCTCCGCCGAAGAATACCTGAATTGGCACGGTACTTCGCTATTTCTCGGGGTGTCGGAAGGAAGCGCATCTATTTCAGAGCTTCGAAAATCTGGCTCTGGCCAAAATCGCTTCCCCCGCGATCAGATGTGGTGGTTGGCAGTTTTCGTAGATGATCGACGGTAGAGGGGCGCGCAGTACTTAATGATCCCAGCGAGGCCGCCTTGGCTTTCTCTCTCTCCCCAGCGCGAACGACGTTTTGCACCTGCCTCGCACTCACTGAAAAACGTGATAATTATGGACGTTTGCTCTCTTGAACGGGGCGCCTCGGGTTCCCACGTCTATTCCTGCAATGACAGGAGTGACGGCCATCAGGTGCGCGGGCGTTATCGCGGCCGGTAATAAAGTCCGAACGACAAGTGCATACAGAGGCTCCGACGCGTGAGCTTGTGGCGCGTCATGCAGGGCCGATCCAGTGTTCCGGGGTGCCAGGGCTCCCGCCGCGCGAGCGGACAATACATTGGCGGCCAAGCTGCGAACCTCGCTGACCCGGTCAGGTGCAGGCCCATTCGCCGTGACACGCGAATGCCAGACTTGCCGCCTCTAAGTCCGGAAAGAACGGCGGGGATTGAGGCCCGCCTTTTCTTTATGGATCTGTGCGCCGCTACACGCTCTTTTTCGTTGCCGGCGAACGCCAGCGCTTGACGATCTGGGCGAGTTCTTCACGCGAAATGTCGACGGTGCGCCAGGCGTGGCTGAACGAGGCCTGCTGCACATGGGCCGAGCGGACGGTGCGCATATCCTTGAAGCGGATGCGCATCGGCATCACCGAGCCTTGGCCGAGCACGATCGCTTCGCGGTCGCCGAGCAGCGGCAGGAAGTCCAATAGATCGAGTGCGCCTTCGTGGGTGTTGGCGCGGATCACCGCCTGATCGCGCTCGGTCGAGAGGCGCATCGCGATCACCGTCGAGCATTGCGACAGGATGGTAGTGTCGAGTTCCGACGGCCTTTGCGTGATGAGGGCGAGCGCCACGCCGTATTTGCGTCCTTCCTTGGCGATGCGCGCCAGGGCTTGTCGTGTCGGCATGAACTTGCCGCTCGCGTCGGCGGGGGCATAACGGTGCGCCTCTTCACAGACGATCAGCAGCGGCAGCCGCGCTTCGCTCCAACTGGCGAGGTCGAACGCCAGCCGCGAGATCACCGAGATCACCACGTCCATGATCTCGCCGGGCACCGTCGAGAGATCGAGCACCGTGATCGGCTTGTCGCCGACCGGCACGCGGAACAGGCGCCCCAGCACGTCGGTCATGGTGTCTTCGATCATCACGCTGCCGAACATGAAACTGTAGCGGGAGTCGCTGACCAGGGTTTCGATGCGGTTCTTCAGCCGTTTGAAGGGCAGCGTATGAATCGCGCGGTCGAGCTTGCCGAGTTGTTCGTCGCAATAGGCGACCAGATCGGCGAGGCGGAACGGCACCGGCGTGTCGACGGTGATGCAGGTGGTCTCGGCCTGGGTCCGGCGTACCCGTCCGGCGAAGGCATCGGAGTAACGACGCTTGGCCCACACCACGGCGTCGGTGAGGATTTCGATTTCGGCATCGTCGCCCGGCGTGGCGAAGGCGGCCGTCAGTTCGTGGAAGTTGAGCAGCCAGAACGGCAGATTGAGATTGGAGGGATTGATCACCTCGGCCTGGGCGCCGAACGTGGCGGCGTATTCGCCGTGAATGTCGAGCACGACGATGCGCGCCTGACGGTATTCCGGCAACAGGCCTTTCAGGATGCAGGTCAGCGCCGTCGACTTGCCTGAGCCGGTGGTGCCGACAATGAGAAAATGCTTGCCGATCAGATCGTCGACCAAGAGCCGCGCCGGCACATCGGCGTGCTGATAAAGGGTGCCGATCTCGATGGTATCGACATCGGGGCGCGTGTAAGCGAGCGTCAGCGCATCGCGGTCGGCCAGATGCACGGCATCGCCGATGGTCGGGAGGCAAGTGACGCCGCGGCGGAACACGCGTCCTTTGACGGGATCGAGAAGGATTTCGCCGGCCAGATTGAGTTCGAGCAGACTGACTTCTTCGGATCCGGAAGCCGCATCGGGCATCGGCACGCTGACCGCCGACACGATGCCGATGACGAGGGCGTGCGGCGTCGGGATGGCGAGCGTGGAGCCGATTTCGACGCGGATGGGGGAGGCGCTGCTCTTTTCCATCACCGCCACGGCCTGAGCGCCCGATACGGACACGATGTGGCCCGCGCGCGGATTGGTGCGAGGTCGGCTGTCGGCGCTGGCGTAACTCATCGGGACGTCTCCTCAGCGGGAATTGTGAACGCGACGGTGGTCCCGCGCCCTTCGGCGCTGTCTAGCCACAGCCGTCCGCCGTGTTGTTCAACCAGGGCCTTGGCGATCGGCAGGCCGAGGCCGGTGCCTTCCTGCGAGCGGGTACGGCAGCTATGCACTTGCCCGAACGGCGTCAGCGCCACTTCGATCTGGGCCTCGCTCATGCCGATGCCGGTGTCGCGCACTGAGACGGCGACATAGTGTGCGTCGACCGGTGCGGCCGCCAGCGTGATGCCGCCGCCGCTGGGCGTGAACTTGTGCGCATTACTCAGGAGGTTGACGACAATCTGCTTCAGCCGTCGCGCATCGGCACGCACCAGCGGCAAGCGGTCGGGCAGCACGACGGCGAGCGTCTGATGCTTCTCCGCAATGCGGTGCTCGACCATGGAGGCGGCACTGACGAGGAGATCACGAAGGAGATGGGTTTCGATGTCGAGTTCGAATGTGCCGCTCTCGATCTTGGCGACATCCAGGACATCGGAAATGATGGAAAGCAAGTGCTTGCCGGCGTCGTTGATCAGTCCGGCGTATTCGCAGGTGCGTTCGCGCGGCAAAGCGGGCTGGCCGGCGATGATATCGGAGAAGCCGATGATGGCGTTGAGCGGGGTTCTGAGCTCATGGCTCATATTGGCGAGGAATTCGGATTTGGTCCGCGACGCCAGTGCCTGTTCCATGGCAGCGGCTTTCAGGGCGCGTTCGCCGCGCTGGCGCGACACGCACTGTCCAAGGTCGAACGTGTATCGGGAAAGAAGCGATGCGTGCCTCTGTCTCGACCCTGCGGTCATATCCTCCCCCCATGCCTTTTCGCATGTAAGGAGAAAAGAATACCGGGTTGCCTACTAAGTAAGCTTTAAGACCTGAAAGCGCTGTACCGGGTTTGCTTCACGTTAACACCGGTTACCAAAGCTTTTCCGCGCCGTTCCAAACGAAAAGCGCCGCCCTCGCGGACGGCGCTTCGTACATTCAACAAATGATCGCGGATCAGGCCTTGGCAGGCGCCGGGAAGCCGCGGTCGCGCATCAGCGCGTCGACCGTCGCATCGCGGCCGCGGAACTTGCGATAGGCATCCGCCGCTTCGACCGTGTTGCCGACCGAGATGATGTCGTCGTGCAGCTTCTTGCACATCGCCACGTCGTAATAGCCGCCCGGCGCCTCTTCGAACGCTTCCGCCGCATCGGCCACCAGCACATCGGCCCAGATGTAGTTGAAGTAGCCGGCGGCATAGCCCTCGCCGCCGAAGATGTGCCCGAAGTGGGGCAGGCGGTGACGCATGACGATTTCGCTCGGCATGCCGATTTCGGCGAGCGCGGTCTTCTCGAACGCCGCCGCATCGATCGGGGTGGCGCCCGCCAGATGGATCTTCATGTCCAGAATGGCCGGGGCGAGATATTCGACCGTGGCGAAGCCCTGGTTGAAGGTCTTCGACTTCTTGATCTTGGCGACCAGTTCTTCCGGCATCGGCTTGCCGGTCTCGTAGTGCACCGCAAAGCGCGACAGCACTTCGTGGGTCGGCAGCCAGTGCTCGTTGAGCTGGCTCGGGAACTCGACGAAGTCGCGCACCACGCTGGTGCCGCCGAGCGAGGGATAGGTCACGTTCGAATTCATGCCGTGCAGCGCATGGCCGAATTCATGGAACATGGTGGTGGCATCATCCCACGAGATCAGGATCGGCTTGCCGTCGCCCGCCGGCACGAAATTGCAGTTGTTGGAGACGATCGGCGTGATCGGCGTCTTGAAGCGTTCCTGG
Organism: Alphaproteobacteria bacterium; assembly: GCA_023259375.1. Classification (GTDB taxonomy): domain Bacteria; phylum Pseudomonadota; class Alphaproteobacteria; order Micropepsales; family Micropepsaceae; genus Rhizomicrobium. The sequence continues at coordinate 38,595 of JAHFQC010000013.1, read as the reverse complement.
GTGCGGTATTCGTTCATCCAGGCGCCTGATCCCTTGCCGGCGCGGGCATAGGGATCGAAGTACCACAGCGCCACATGCTGGCCGCCCCGGGTGACGTCGAAGATGCGGACGTCTTTCTGCACCGTAGGCAGGCCGTGGGTTTCGGTGAATTCGAGGCCGTGGACCTTGCCCGCCGCCCAGAACATGCCTTCGCGGATCTTGTCGAGCTGCAGGTACGGCTTCATCACGCTTTCGTCGAGGTCGTACTTCGCCTTGCGTACCTTCTCGGCGTAGAAGCGATAGTCCCACGGCGCGATCTTGATCTTGGCGCCTTCGGCATCGGCGACCTTCTGCATGTCGGCGACTTCTTCGTGGACGCGGGCCACCGCCGGCTTCCACACCTTCATCAGAAGGTCCATCGCCGCTTCCGGGGTCTTGGCCATCTGATAATCGCAGATCCAGTGCGCGAACGTCGGATAGCCGAGCAGCTTGGCTTTCTCGGCGCGCAGGGCGCAGATCTTGGTGATGATCGCCTTGTTGTCGTGGGCGTCGTTGTTATCGCAACGGCTGGTCCACATGCGGAAGGCTTTTTCGCGCAGGTCCCGCTTGGTCGAATAGGTGAGCAGCGGTTCGATCGCCGAACGGGTGTTGGCGAAGACGTATTTGCCTTCAAGCTTCTTTTCCTTGGCCGCTTCCGCCGCGCCCGCCACCAGCCAATCGGGCAGGCCGTCGAGATCGGTCTTCTCGGCCGTCAGCCACACGCCTTCCTCATCGAGAAGTTCGTTCTGGCTGAACTGGGTGTAGAGCTTGGCGAGTTCCTGGTTGACCTCGGCCAGGCGCTTCTTGCCGGCCGGATCGAGGGCCGCGCCTTCGCGCACGAAGTGGCGGTAGGTGACCCAGACGAGGCGCTTCTGTTCCGGCGTCAGGTTGCTGGTCTCACGCTTGTCGTAGACCGCCTTGATGCGGGCGAAGAGTTTTTCGTTCTGCACCACCTCGTCGCCGAACGCGGTGTAGATCGGTGCCAGCTCCTTCTCGATCTCCTTCATGACGTCGTCGTTCATGGTGGAGGTGTAGATGTTGAAGATCGAGGCGCCGCGGCCGAGTGGACGGCCGGTGTCTTCGAGGGCGGCGACGGTGTTTTCGAAGGTCGGCGGAGCCTTGTTGCCGGCGATCTTCTCGATTTCCGCGCGGTTAAGCGCGATCGCGTGTTTCAAAGCCGGGCTGAACTCGCTGGCTTTGACCTTGCGGAAATCCGGCACGCCGCCGTAAGGGCCGGTCCAGGGATCGAGCAGCGGATATTTCGGTTCGGCAGCCATTGGCCCCATCGCGGATATTGCGGTTGCAGCGGCCGAAGCTAGCAGAAATTGGCGTCTTTGCATGGATTCACGACCCTCGAACGGTTGGCTAGCGTGGAAAATTGATTGATGTCAATTCTCGCACTGTTACGGGTTCCCGCTCAAATCACGCACACGCGAGTGCCCGCGTCAGGATGTCATAGGTAAAGTGGCATTGAAAATACCTGTCCTGATCGGTCCATCCGCTATGATGGTGGCAAGCCGCGCGGGTCATAGGCGGCAGTTGGGAGAAATGTCGTGCGTCTTACTCTGCACACAGATTATGCGCTGCGCATGTTGATGCTGCTGGCGCTCGAGCCGGAAGAGCTTCACACAATAGCCAGCGTGGCGCAGCGCTATCGGATTTCGCGCAATCACCTGATGAAGGTGGCGCAGACCCTGATTCAGGCGGGTTTTGTCGCCTCCGTACGCGGCCGTCACGGCGGCTTGAAGCTGGGCATGGATCCGTCCGCGATCCGGATCGGCGCCGTGGTGCGCGCCACCGAAGACGGTTTTGCCATGGTCGAGTGCTTCGACCGGCGGCGTAACACCTGCGTGGTGACCCCGGCTTGCGGCCTCAAAAAGCCGCTTGATGAGGCGATGCAGGCGTTCCTTGAGGTGCTCGACCGGACCACGCTGGCCGACGTGTCCCAAGCCCCCGGCAAGGCGAGCCGCATGCGCAAGCTCCTCGCCGAAGGCCTTTCGGCCGCGCTCTGACCGATAATTCGGTAGGGCTGAGGCCGTCCGGCGCGCTTCACGTTTCACAAATCGGAACGGGTGGAATAAACATGGACCCCGAGCCGTGACGGCTCACGATTCCGGGCGAGGGGTCCGGGACCGCACTTCAGCATTGAAGGCCAGGATGGCCCGCACCACCGAACCGCTCGATTCCAAGAAGCCGTCGTCCCGCAAGCAGCGCGGGGCCACGACCATTCTCGACGTCGCCCGCCGGGCCGGCGTCTCGCCGATGACCGTCAGCCGGGTGGTTAACGGCGAGAAGAACGTCCGGCCAGCCACCCGCGCCGCCGTGCTTGCCGCCGTCAAGGCGCTCAGCTATTCGCCCAATCCGGCGGCCCGTTCGCTGGCCGGGGCGGAGGCTGCCAGGATTGGCCTGATCTACTCCAATCCGTCGGCCGCTTATCTGACCGAGTTCCTGGTCGGCGCGCTCGACGAAGCCAGCCGCACGTCGGTGCAGATCATGCTTGAGAAATGCGAAGCGACTAGTGCGGGCGAACGTGGTGCGGTGCGCAAGCTGTTGGCGAGCGGTGCCGCCGGCGTGATCCTGCCGCCGCCTTTGTGCGAAAGCCACGACGTCCTCGACGAGCTGAAGATCACCGGGCTTCCGACCGTTGCGGTCGCCACCGGCCGCTTCGGCAAGGAAGCGAGCTGCGTGCGCATCAACGACTATGCGGCTTCGCGCGAAATGACCAATTACCTGCTTGGCCTCGGTCATCGCCGCATCGGCTTCATCAAAGGCCATCCCAACCAGACCGCCTCGATCGAGCGCGAGAAGGGCTTCCTGAGTGCATTGGCCGACGCCGGCATCAAGCACGATCCGGCGCTGATGGTGCAGGGCTATTTCAGCTATCGTTCGGGTCTGGATGCGGCCGAGACGCTGCTCACCTTGAAGCAGACGCCCACCGCGATCTTTGCCGCCAACGACGATATGGCCGCGGCCGCGGTTTCGGTCGCGCATCGCAAGGGTCTCGATGTGCCGCGCGATTTGTCGATAGTCGGCTTCGACGATACGTCGATCGCGACCAACATCTGGCCGGAACTCACCACCATCCGCCAGCCGATCACCGCCATGGCCGAGATCGCACTCGATCTCATCGTCCAGGCGATCCGTGCAACCAAGCGCAACGGCGACGCGGCCAAGGCGGTCGATCACTTGGTGACCTATTCGCTGATCAAACGCGGATCGGCGGCCTCTCCGCCCAACATGCCCAAGCCTGCGGTCAAGCCGGCGGAGTAATCACCTTTGGTTGAGTATCCATTGGCGGTTGAGTGGCCGCTGGATGCTTGCGCGCATCTATCGCGGCAGCGGACGGCGCTTCGCACGGCATGGTCGTTGACGGAACAATGACAGCGCTTCCATAGTACTAAGGTCTTGGACAGATTGCCGCCTGCGAGCTGGTAACGCTATCAATATATCGCCGCCGGACGATACGGTATGGAGCCAGGATTGGCAGGCCGCCAAGAGCCTGTGCGTACGTAATGCGAGCTTGCTCGCTGGGAGGAGTTGGATGGCCAAAACGAATTATGGGCTGATTATCGGCCTGACGATCGCTGCCACGTTGGGCGGCCTTTTGTTCGGCTACGACACGGCGGTGATTTCCGGCACCACCGAGGCCATCAAGGCGAATTTCGTCACGCCGTGGCACCTCAGCGAAGGCTGGGCGAACATGCTGCACGGCTTTGCGGTGGCCTGCGCGCTGCTTGGTTGCGTGATCGGCGCGTTGCTGGCGGGCCCGATTTCCACCCGCATCGGCCGCAAATGGGGTCTGTTGATTGCGGGCGTCCTGTTCTTCGTGTCGAGTGTCGGCGCGGCTTATCCCGAATTTTTCTGGAGCATCTTCGGTGCGGTCCATGAAAAGGCGCTGCCGCCCTTCATCCTCTACCGCCTGATGGGCGGCACGGCGATCGGCATGGCCTCGATGCTGGCGCCGATGTACATCTCCGAAATGGCGCCGACCAACATCCGCGGCATGCTGCTCACGTTCGAGCAGATCGCCATCGTGGTCGGCATCAATCTCGTTTATTTCGTCAACTTCTGGATTCAGAGCGGCCACGACAGCTCATTCCTGTTCGACGTCGGCTGGCGCCACATGCTGGCGTCCGCGGCGATCCCGGCGACGTTGTTGATTATCGCCATGCTGCTGGTTCCGGAAACGCCGCGGTTCCTGGTGCTGAAGGACCGCAACGACGAGGCGCTGTCCTTGTTGAAGCGCCTGTTCGGCAACGGTGAAGCCGAAAAGACCCATGCCCAGATCAAGGAGACGCTGGTCGAGCACACCCGTCCGCTGCTCAGCTACGGCTGGACCGTCGTGCTGGTCGGCATTGTGCTGTCGGTGTTCCAGCAACTCGTCGGCATCAACGCGGTGCTCTATTTCGCGCCGCACATGTTCGAGAACATGGGCTCGACTCCGAACGAAGCGCTTTCGCAATCGGCGTGGTTCGTCGGCGTGTCGATGACCCTGTTTACCCTGGTCGCGACCTTCACGGTCGAGAAGCTCGGCCGCAAGCCGCTCTTGTTCTGGGGCGCCGTCGTCATGGCGGTGGCGATGATCCTGCTCGGCTTCCTCTTCCACCTGCACATGGTCAACGCGACGGGCAGTGCTGGTGCGGCAGCGGGCGGTTCGTCCTACGTCGCGATCGGTGCCGTAGTGGTCTACATCATCGGCTTCTCGTTCTCGTGGGGCCCGATCGTGTGGGTGCTGCTGGCGGAGATCTATCCGAACTCGATCAAGGGGCAGGCTATGTCGATCGGCGTCGCCGCGCAGTGGATCGCCAACTACATCGTGTCGCAGACCTTCCCGATGATGGATGGTTCGTCGGCGCTCAACGCTGCCTTCAATCACGGCTTTGCCTACTGGCTGTACGGCGTGTGCAGCGTCGGGGCGGCGGTTTTCGTTTGGAAGTACGTGCCGGAGACCAAGGGCAAGAGCCTCGAGGAAATCGAAAGCGTCTGGCACCTGCATCGCAAAGGTAACAACTGACTATGATCACTCTCGGACGAGGTAAATTCGAACTCGATATCGCCCCGGAATTCGGCGGCGCCATCACGCGTTTTGCGATGGGTAACGTGCCCGTCATGCGGCCCGTGAAGGCGGGTGAAACCAACGTGCTCGAAATGTGCGAGTTTCCGTTGGTTCCGTATGCCAACCGCATCGAGAAGGGCACGTTCGATTTCGGCGGCCGGTCGTATCGCCTGCCGCTGAACTTCGGCGACCATCCGCATTCGCTGCACGGCCACGGCTGGCAGGCGGCGTGGAAGGTCGGCGTTGTGTCGCGCGATCGCCTCAGCCTCGGCTTCGAGCATGCGCCCGACGCCTGGGAGTGGGCCTATACGGCCGAGCAGGTGTTCACGGTGACCGACGACGGCATGGCGCTCGCGCTCACGCTCACGAATCGCAGCGCCAAGCCGATGCCGTACAGCCTCGGGTTCCATCCTTACTTTCCGCGCCGCCCCGGCTCGACGCTTAAGGCGTCGGTCAAGGGCATGTGGCTTGCCGACGACACGATGTTGCCGACAGACTATGTGGAGCCCGGCCGGCTGATCGATCTCAACGCCGGTCAGGTTGTGTCCAAGGCGCCGTTCGTCGACAACACCTTCACCGGCTGGGAAGGTCCGGCGATCATCACTCAGCCCGAACTCGGGCTTGAAATCGCGCTGACGGCCTCAGCCAACAGTTCCTTCCTGCATGCGTTCATGCCGGAAGGGACCGACTTCTTCTGCGCCGAGCCGACGACGGCAATGCCCAACGCATTCAACCGCAGCGAATCACCGGCTGATTCGGGGGCCAAGGTGTTGGCGCCCGGAGCTTCGGCGACGCTCGAAATGCGCCTCGCAGTGCGTTCGCTGTAACGGGCCAAAGCGGCATCCTGTTTCAGGCGATCGATTGTAACTTGACAGAACGCCGGTCCTCGTGACCGGCGTTTTGCTTTTCATGCTCGTGCCGGCAGATTGAAAACCGGGTTCCCACAATGGCTGAAGCGCTTTATGGTCCGCCCGCCAAAGATCCAGGAGAGACCGGCACATGCGCGCATACAAGACCAATGCTGCACGCAAGCTCCGCTACACGGTGTTGCTCGCGGGGGCCGTGACCCTGGCCGCGTGCTCGAACGTCAGCTTCACGGATCCCGCGTCGTGGATCGGCCTCTCCGATGCGGAGGCCAAGACCGCGGCCAAGGAGACTGCGCCGCAACCGGCGCCCGTCGCGACACCCGCACCGGCGTCCTCACCTGCTGAAGCGTCTTTCGCCACCTCGACGGTGGTACATCCCGAAATCTGGCCCGCTAATCCGCCGCCGAAGCGGAACGCAGCTGTCGAGGCCGAGGTCGCCCGTCTTCTGGCACAGATGACGCTGGAAGAGAAGATCGGGCAGATGCTGCAGCCCGACATCAGAAGCACCACGCCCGACGATGTGACCCGGTATCACCTCGGCTCGGTTTTGAACGGCGGCAGTGCGGGTCCGCACGGCAATCTTCGCGCGCCGGCTCCGGATTGGCTGAAAGCCGCCGACGAGTATTACGACGCCTCGATGCGGACACGCCTGCGCATTCCGCTGATGTGGGGCATCGATGCGGTGCACGGCCACGGCCATATCATCGGGGCTACCATCTTCCCGCACAACATCGGCCTTGGTGCGATGCGCGATCCCGATCTCGTGCGCCGTCTCGGCGAGATCGCGGCGCAGGAAATCCGCGTGACCGGTCAGGATTGGACGTTTGCGCCGACCATCGCCGTCATCCGCGACGACCGCTGGGGCCGCTCCTATGAAGGTTTTGGCGAGGAGCCGCGGCTCGTGACCGAGAACGCGGTCGCGATGGTCGAAGGCCTGCAGGGCAAGCCCGGCAGCGCCGATTATCTCAAGGGCGGCCATGTGCTCGCGTCGATCAAGCATTTCATCGGCGACGGCGGCACCGATAATGGCGTCAACGCCGGCGACATGACCTATTCCGAGCCTGCCGTCCGCGACCTGTTCGGCGCGCCCTATATCGCCGCGATCAAGGCGGGCGCCAAGAACGTGATGGTGTCCTACTCCGGTTGGCGCGGCCTTAAGATGCACGGGCAGAAGGGCCTGGTCAGCGATGTGCTGGTCGGCCGTCTCGGTTTCGATGGCTTCGTCATCAGCGACTATCACGGCATCGCCGATGTGCCCGGCTGCACGCGCTCGAATTGTCCGCAGGCGGTGAACGCCGGCGTCGACATGATCATGACCGCCGACGACTGGAAGACGCTCTACGGCAATCTCATCAATCAGGTGAGTTCCGGGCAGATTCCGATGGCGCGCATCAATGAGGCGGTGGGCCGTATTCTGCGCGTCAAGATCGAATCCGGATTGATGGCGGCGGGACGTCCGTCGCAGCGTCCTTATGCCGGGCATTACGAAATGTTGGGCTCGCCCGAACATCGCGCCGTGGCGCGGCAGGCGGTGCGCGAGTCGCTCGTGCTGCTCAAGAACGACGGCGGACTATTGCCGCTTTCCCCGCGCAGCCATGTGCTGGTGGCCGGTGAAGGCGCCCAGAACATGTCGAAGCAGACCGGCGGCTGGACCATCACTTGGCAGGGCACCGAGACGAGCCGCGCCGATTTTCCGCACGGCACCACGATCTACGAAGGCATCAAAGCCAACGTCGAGGCCGCGGGCGGCATCGTCGATTATTCGCTCGAGGGTGCCTTCCGTCAGCGTCCCGATGTGGCGATCGTCGTTTTCGGCGAAGACGCCTATGCCGAAGGCAAGGGCGATATCAACACGCTCGAATATCAGCCTGGCACTAAGCGCGACTTGAAGTTGTTGCAGCGTCTGCAATCGCAGGGCATTCCGGTGGTGGCTGTGTTCCTTTCCGGCCGTCCGCTCTACGTCACGCCGGAGATCAACGCCGCCAATGCCTTTGTCGCCGCGTTCTGGCCGGGAACGGAAGGGGAGGGCGTCTCCGACCTCCTGTTCGCCCATGCCGATGGATCGGTCGCCTATGATTTCCGCGGTCGCCTGTCGTTCTCCTGGCCGCGTTCGCCCGATCAATATGCCAACAATACCGGGACCGAGCCGTATTTCCCGCTGTTCCCGTTTGGCTACGGACTCACCTACGGCGCGCCACAGAACATCGGCCCGCTGCCGACGGCGGTACCGGCGCAGCACCAAATTACGGTACCGGCTGCGGCCGTGACGGCCCCCATGCCGTCCGCCCCGTTGGCGTCTGCCCCCGTGCGGTCGGCCTTGGTGCCGCCGGCACCAGTGTCACCAGCCTCAGTGTCGCCGGCCGGGACCGCCGAGCAGAGTGTCATTCTCGACAACGGAGCGCCAACGAGCGGCTGGAATCTCTATGTCGGCGGTGAGCGCGTCGTGACGCGGGCGTCGTCCAAGGCGACGCAAGCCGGATTGACCGCTACGCGCACCGCGGCGGGAGTGAACGTGACCTGGGCCACGCGCGTGCCGGTCAGCTTCCATATTTCGGGGACGCCCGCCGATTTCAGCGGCGAAGCCGATCGAGGTCTGGGTCTTGCCATGACTTTGCGCGTCGACCGGGCGCCGGAGTCTCATATCGTGCTGGCGATGGGTTGCGGCCCGCTTTGCGGTGGTCAACTCGATTTCACCGACACGTTGCGCGCACTGGCCGACCGCGGCGGCTTTACGACCCTGAATGTTCCGCTCGCTTGCCTGAGGGACGCGGGGGCCGATCTCTCCAACGTGCCGACCGGCTTTTCGCTGACGGCGACCAAGGGGCTCGATGTCACCATCCAGTCGGTTAAGATTTCGCGCGAAGGCGAGCCGCTCAGCTGTGCGCAGGTGCCGTCGGTGACCGCTGCGGCGGCGATGACCGGCCCGGGACATGCAGCCTCCGCCGATCCGGGTGCGCCGAAATCCAAGCACGCCCACGGCTCGAAGAAAAAGAAAGCCACCACGACGTCGAGCAAGAAAAGCGCGGTTCATACCGGGCGCAAGTCCTCCAAGAAGCGCCGCCATTAAGCATGGCTGGCTTGGCCGGCGGCAGAGTTGTCGCCGGTCACGCGCTTGTGATGCTTACAATCCGGCGCGGCACTGGCTTCTTCATCTTCTGCGAGTGAAGATTTCCCAATCCGAACGCGGTGTTGGGTGGTAAACTCCGCATGCGTTCGAAATCGACGGAGTGCTGGAGCAGCCGCGCCTAGACACAGTTTGGACATACGGCTCACGACAATTGCGTCCTGCCAGCACGGATCGGAGGGCGAAGATGCGTGCAGAGACTGAAGCCACAAGGCTGTCGCGCAGGCGTTTCGTTGCTGCCGGAGCTGCCGGAGCCGCACTGACCCAAATGAGTTGGGCGCAGGAGATTGCGCCGCCGCAACCGGGCGCGCCGCCTGACGATGCTGCGCGTATTGCTGCCGGCAACGATGCCGACGAGCACATGACCATTCCGGTGATGATCAACGGCCAGGGACCGTTCCGGTTTGTGGTCGACACCGGTGCCGACCGTTCGGTGATCGCCGAAGACCTTGCGGTGACGCTCGGGCTGGTGCGGGGGACCGAGGTGTCGGTTCAAGGTGTGGTGCGCTCCTTTGCTACCCGGGTCGTGCCGATCGCCAATCTCTCCTTCGGTTCGGTAAACCGGCGCAATCTGGTGATGCCGATGCTGCCGCGCACGTATATGGGCGCCGATGGCTATCTCGGGCTCGATGCGGTGGATGGCGCGCGCGTGACTCTCGATTTCGCCAACCGCGCCCTCAAGATCAGCACCTCGCGTTCGCAGACCGCCTTCCAGACGCGGCGTTCGACCGAAGCCTACGTGCCGGTGCGCGGCTCCATGGGCCATCTGCGGTCGTTGAATTGCCGCGTCGACGGTGTTGCGACCACCTGCTTCCTCGATACCGGCGCGCAGATTTCGGTGGGCAATACGATGCTCCTCAAGTCGTTGATCGAGGAGAATCCGGGCCTGCGCACTCTCGGTCTGCTGCCGATCACTGGCATCACCGGCGGCGTCATCATGGGTGCCGTGGTCCGGGTCGACCGCATCCACCTCCATTCGGTCAGCTTCTCCGATGCGGTGGTGGCGATCGCGGATATGGCGATTTTCGACGTGTGGGGCTTGTCGAACCAGCCGGCACTGTTGATCGGGATGAACTTCCTGCGCCAGTTCGCGCAGGTCTCGATCGACTACGGCATGAAGGAGATCCGCTTCGATCTGGCGTCCATGCTGCTGGCGCGGGCCGGGTAAACGAACGCCTACCAGAGATACCAGTACAGTCCTGCCAGGATCAGTGCGATGGCGGCGGAAGCGATGTTGTAACCGGCCGACGTGCTGTAATCGACGCCCTTTAGATCGATGGCCGCCTCGTGCTTCGGCCTGGTGGCAAGCGATCCGCCGACGGCGAGGGCGAAGCAAATCATGAACACGTTCATCATCCGGATCATGAACGGCATCTCGGGCAGGAACAGCGCATAGAACGCCGAGGCGATCACGGTGCCGCCGGCCGCAAGCAAGGCGCCGGTCTCGGTGGTGCGCGCCCAAAACATGCCGAGGACGAAGACCACGATCACGCCGGGGGTGAGAAAGCCGGTGAACTCCTGGATGTACTGGAACGCCTGATCGGTGTGCCCGAGCAGCGGTGACGCGACCGCCATGGCGACCATCAGCGCGCCGATGGCGCCGAACTTGCCGACGATGACGAGCAGGCGCCGGGTCGCGCCGGGATAGACGACTTCGACGACGTCGTGGGTGAATATCTTGGCGATCGACGACAGGCTCGATCCGGTCGATGCGACGATGGCCGCCACCAGCGCCACGAAGACGAAGCCGAGGAAGCCTGGCGGCAGCATGGTCATCAGTCTGGGATACGCCGTGTCGGACGGCGCCACGCCGGGCAAAAGGTAGGCGGCGGCTATGCCGGGCAGCACCACCAGCACCGGCATCAAGAGTTTCAGATAGGCGGCGAACACCATGCCCTTCTGCACTTCGCGGATCGAGCGCGCGGCCAGTGCCCGCTGCACGATGTACTGGTTGAAGCCCCAGTAGGAGAACTGGATCAGCCACATCGCGCCGCCGACCGTGGCAAGGCCGGGCAGGTACTTGTAATAGGGATTGGACGGGTCGAGCACCATATCGAAATGCTCGGGCATCCGCTCCACCATGGTTTGAAAGCCGAACACCACGCCTTGGAGGCCGCCCGGCGAACCGACCGATGCGGCGATCTTCTCGAGCGCGAACACCATGATCACGATGCCGCCGAGCACCAGCATGGCGACCTGTATCACGTCGGTGAAATGGGTCGATTTGAGTCCGACATAAAGCGCGTAATTGCCCGCCACCAGACCGAGCAGGATCACGCTCACCGTCATGTTGAGTCCGGTCACGACATGCACGGCGGTCGCGCCCAGCCACATCACGGCGGTCAGGTTGACGAAGGTGTAGAGCGCCAGCCACATCAGCGCCATCGTCACTTGCGTCTTCGGCCCGTACCGCAGGCGCAGGAATTGCGGCATGGTGGAAATCTGGTTCTTCAGGAACACCGGCAGGAAGTACTTGCCGATGACCACCATGGCGAAGGCAGCCAGCCATTCGTAACCGGCGATGGCGATGCCGAGCGCATAGGCCGACCCCGACATGCCGATGATCTGCTCGGCGGAGATGTTCGCCGCGATCAGCGAGGCGCCGATGGCCCACCAAGGCAGGGCGCGCCGCACCGGCGTATCATCACCATCTTCGTCGTCTCGCCGCTCACCGCGCTGGAACAGATGCGCCACCGTCAGCACAAGGACGGCATAAATGAGGATGACGATGATGTCCTTGAAGCCTAGATGCATGGCGGGAGACCCCCGGACCGAGCCATGGTTTCCTCGAATCAGTCGACAGATGTTAACGCTATCCGCACCCAAGCCGCGGCGGGGAGAGTTTGCCATCACAAATATTGTAAATGCCTCAACGCGCCACGCGATTGCCCTGGGGCTTACTGAGACGTAAACAGCCCTGCCATGAACTACCGTCACGCCTTCCACGCCGGGAATTTTGCCGATGTCGTCAAGCACTTGGCGCTGATTGCCGGGCTTGAGCACCTGCGCCGCAAGGCTACGGGCTTCGCCGTGATCGACACCCATGCGGGCCGCGGCGCCTACAATCTCGCTGGCACCGAGGCCGCCCGCACCGGCGAGGCCGCGGACGGGATCAGGCGCTTGACGGATGTAAACGGTGGGCCGGCGACGCTCGCGACCTATCGCGAACTGGCAGGCGGGGAGATCTATCCCGGCTCGCCGCTGATCGCCGCCAAGCTGCTCCGGCCGCAGGATCGTCTGGTGGCGGTCGAGAAGCATCCTGAGGATGTGGTCGCCTTGCGCGAAACCTTGCAGCCTTATGCCAAGGCGCGGGTGGAAGAGGGTGACGGCTACAAGCGTCTTGTCGCCCTGGTGCCGCCGCCCGAGCGCCGTGGCCTCATCCTGGTCGATCCGCCGTACGAAGCGCCCGACGAATTTCGCTTTGCCGCGCACGCCGTGACGGCGGCCTATCGCCGTTTCGCCACCGGCCTTTATCTCATCTGGTTTCCGATCAAGTCCGCGGCCGAGGCCAATGCATTTTGCGGCGAGGTCCTCGCATCCGGCGCAGGCAAAGTGCTTCGCGTCGATGTCGAGAAGCGTGGTATCGCCGAGGGCAAGCTCGCCGCCGCCGGCCTCGTGGTGATCAACCCGCCGTGGCAGTTCGAAGACGAAATGCGCGCTGCGCTCGACATCGCACTGCCGCGCCTCGATTGCAGCGCGCGCTTCGATTGGCTGGCAGGCAAGGAATAGCCGATCGGCTCCGCGAAAAGCGGCCGTCGCGTCGCCCTGGTGAAGAGGGTGAAGCTTGCGAAACCTTCATCCAGCGCGCGCGCCAACCTCCTCTTTGTCACTGGTTACAGCGGCAACCGCTTCGCCATCCTGCGCATTGTATGGCCGGTTTTGGGACCGGCCGATTTTGGGACCGGATAAGGCGCAAAAGGAAAACGGTATGCGATCCAGGATTCGTGCCGCCCTGCTTGCCGGAGCGATAGTGTTGGGCTCTGCTCCTGTCGTGCTGATGCCGCAGCCTGCCGTTGCGCAGAACACCGTCAGCTTCGACTATTTCCACGATCAGCTCCGCGGCTACGGCGCGTGGCTCTACAGCGACCGCTGGGGCATGGTTTGGCAGCCGGAAGACGTGGCGCCGGATTTCCGGCCGTATTACACGCAGGGCCATTGGGTCTACACCGGTGATTACGGCTGGATGTGGAATTCGGATTACGACTGGGGCGACATTCCTTTCCACTACGGACGCTGGGTCAACGATCCGGATGACGGCTGGCTCTGGATTCCGGGCTACACCTGGGCGCCGTCGTGGGTCGTGTGGCGCACCAACAATGACTATGTCGGCTGGATGCCGATGCCGCCGGATCCGGCTTTCATCGAAGGCGCAGGACTTTCGATTGGCGGCGGTGGCGTGTCGATTTCGTTCGGCTGGAACAGTGATCCTTATTACGGCTACCGCAACTGGTACGGCGGCGATTATGACGACCGCCGCTTTGCGTCGAACTGGGTCTTCGTCGGTTACGGCCATGTCGCCGATCGTGATTACGGCCGTTACGCGGTGCGCGATCCGGCGCAGACGATCAACATCGTCCATCAGACCACGACGGTGGTGAACTACACCGTGGTCAACAACTACGTGGTCAACAGAGGCATCGATGTGCATCGCGTCGAGCAGGTGGCGCATCATCCCGTTGCCGTGGTGCCGGCGCGCCAAGTGATCCGTCGTCCGAACCTGATCGCGTCCATCGCCGCGGGCCAGCACGCGCGGGAACAGGCGCGTATGATTGCGCCGATGGGCCATGGCACGGCCAACAGCGCGCCGCCGCCGCCGCCGCAAATCGTACAGCGGCTTTCGGCGCAGCCGCCGAGGTCACGCGGCGGGCGTCCACCGACGCATCTGTTCACCAAAGCGGATGTCGGCAATCCCGCGGTGGTGAACACGCATTTCCACGGCAAGCCGATGCCGAACGAAGGCCATCCACCGGCGATGGGCGGTCCGCAGCCCGGACCCGCGCATGCCGCGCCGCCACCGCCCGAGGCCGTTCATCGTACCGACAATCCGCCCAAGCCGTCCGAGGCGCCGCCGGGCCGAGCGCCCGACCGCATGCACGCGCCCGATACAACGCGCCCGCGCCCCGATACGAGCATGGCCCCGCCGGAAAGGCGTCCGCCGCGTCCTGACATGGAGCGTCCGCGCGGTGGCCCCGATACGACGATGGCGCCGACGGAGAGCCATATCCGTCCGCCTCGCCAAGATATGGAGCGTCCGCACGGCGGTCCGGACACGGCGCCGCCGCAAGCCCGTATGCGTCCCTCTCCGGAGATGGAGCGTCGCGGTCCGGCAGGTAATGGCAGAAGTCCGGCTGACGAACGCGGGAGCGCTCCTCCTATGGCCGCACACGCGCCGCATGGGGCCGAAATGCCGAACCACGGACCGGTCGCGCATCCGCAGGGCGGTCCTTCGCCGGCGCAAGCTCGTCCTCCGCACGCAGAGCCCGGCGGAAAACCCGAACACGGCAAGCTCAAGCCGGATGACACCCCGCCATCGCATTGAGATCGGAGGCGGATCGCGATCAGTGGTCGAACTCATGGGACCCGGTACCCGGTCCCATTTTTTTGCCGTTGAGCCGGATCACCGCTTTGAACCGCAATACTTCAAGCGCGCCGAACCCGCATGGGATGGCAATACATCACTCGTTCGCGGACATTACTGAAGCAACGGCTACGTCCGAGATGCGCCACGAACTGTCATTGATCGACCGCTCTAATTTCGTCACACACGGCATCAAACACATCAAAATACCGCCGTTCCAACGCCCTCTTCGAGTGCGCGAACGCCTAACCGGCTTGATGCAAGCCAAGCTTACTCAGGCATCGTAGGGAAACGCGGAAAAAGCTCTCTAGCCGCCGTTAGCTCACCGGCATTCCGACGCGGGATCGCGCCGAGCAACCACCCCGCAGCTGCCAGCGAATTATTTCGGCGTGGGAGGCTCGGCGAGCGTGAAATAGACCTTCTTGTCTTTGAACGTGAAAAAGAAGTGCAGCTTCTTAAGCAGATTGATGCCGAGACGCAGATCACCGCCCCCGAAACAAACATTCTCTGGCAAGCCCAAACTCCAGGCGTTGAGATCGCGAGCGCTCCCACACCGATCGCCGTCCGCAACGATGTAGATCTCCGGGTCTTGCACCGTCACATTGTGCCCGCCGGACAGCGATTTGAACGGAAAGCGAAAGAGCATTTTGCCGTCCCCTGAGCGTGGCCCAGCGGATACCAGTCGCGGATCGCCCGCGTCGATTCCAAACAGCATACGCGCGGCCGCGGCCGGCATATAGGTTCGCGTAGTAGAGGGATTAAGCGTGACGATGAGCTGCTTGCCATCGAGTTCCATCGGCAGGTAACTCCCACCCGTCGGTAAAGTCTTGTAATCCGCACTACCCCACTCAACGGCCGGCCAGAACGGCTCAAACGTGCAGCCTTCGCGGGGAAGATAGAGCCCCAACCGCTGGTGCGCCAAATCCAGCTCCACATCCAGGCCGTAAAAAATATTGGCCCCCGCGACACCGTCGGCAGGCCCCCAGGATGGCCGGTGTGAGCCAATCAGCACTTCCACATGGGCCCGCGGCAAGGGTCCGATCTTGAGCGACGGCACTGTGGCAATCCTGGTGAATGCACCAGCGCTATCCACCACCCGCATGTCTTTTGGTAGCGACTTCTTCGGCAGCTTGAGCTCGTCGGCGATCGTTTCATCCATCTTGGTATAGGCAAATCCGCTCTCGAGCACGAATTGGCGAGGTGTATCAGCAACACCAACCGGCAGGAGGTAGCCGACATCCTCGACCGGCTTCAGAGGTATCGTGAAGCCTCTGATCCTGGTGCATTCATCAGAGGCAGCCGCCGATGAACTGATCAATGCCGCTGCAACGAGCGCCCGAACAAATCCCCGCATGCTCCCTCCCGCCAAGAACTGGATCATAGGAATGCGTGCGCGAAACCGTCAATTGGCCCAGTCGGTCTCGCCCCCCTGGCGCAGTCGATGTTCCGCAACGTCCAGCGCAGCTAGACAATTGCTTTACGTCAACGCGGATCGAACACCAGGGTGAGGTTCGGCCACGCGCGATAGCGGCTCTCGGGCATCTTGTAGGGCGCGCTGGCTTCAACGGCTTTGGTCGCCGCGTCGATCGCCTCACGCGCCTTCGACCGCAGCAGTAGCGCAATTAGGAGCGCACATTGCTCGCCGCGGCCCGTCCGTCTTGCGACCGCGGTAGATGTCTGCCTTGCCCATTCGGACACGCGCGCGACGAGGTAGTCGAGAGTCTGCTTTGCGCCAGTTGCGGACATTGGCCGCTTACAGGAAAGAGCGGCGTTTAAGGCTCCTGCGGAGTGGCGGGCGGTGGGACATTGTATAGAGGTCCAACACCCCAAGTGGGCGGAAGATCAAGATCAGCTTGGTCACACCAAGTAAGTCGCCCAGCCTTGTAGGCATCGCTTTCAACAAGGTCGGAATGAACGGTTCGCATGGCGAGCATGAGCGCTTGAATGCCATCCGATCCGCACGCATACCGGCATGCCTCTCGCTCGGGCCACCCTATGGAGTAGCGACACTGAAACTCTCCGTCGTTGACTTTGGTAGGCGCGAAGAAGCGGATGACCATCTTGGCCCCATCAAGATCAAACCTGCGCTCCACGAACGGTGCTTCGTCCATTAGACATCCTCCACGTCGGCCGACTCTGCCATCCGAAGGGAGTTGCAACAACCTTTTGGGGGTCACGGCCTAACTGAAAACGTATGTCTGGAAGTGGCGCAAGCCGGACCTCGAGCGAATGTCCGAAGTTGCTCCGCTCATCGGACGTTCCGCCGTCTTGAAACTGGCGTGGGCGTGCCTACCTCAATCGAAGCTGTTTGACCGCGCTGGACTGATCTTCACACTGCTTCGCAGTCGCGATTGCGCGTGTGCGTCGTTTGGAAAGTTTCGAATTCGATTCGGGACGCGTTGTCTCGTCATGGCGGCGTTGGGTTCGTAGTTTGGAACGATTCGATTTCGATTCTGGACAGCCCGCCACCGCGGCGCTTGTTGCTGCCGTTTTGCGCCATTCCCAGTGCAAGGCGATTCTTGCGGTTGTTCCGTGGCTTAGGGTCGAAATCGCCGAATTGAATTCAGGTTTTCCGTTTTTTGGCGGTCCGGCCCGCTCTCCTGGGGTGGTTTCGCCAATTCCGCCAATCAAAGATCAAGCCGGTGTGGTTTTGGCCTGAAGTCGCCCCATATGTTGGAGGCCGCCCGCCGTTTCGGCCCGACGCGAATTGGTCGCAGCCGCCGAGGCCTGCCGGAAGGGCCAAGCTTCGGGCCGCGCTTGCACTTCGGCCCCGGGTTCATTATTTCAGGCCCCCTTACGCTGGACAGGTGGCGGAGTGGTCGATCGCACCGCACTCGAAATGCGGCGTACGGGAAACCGTACCGGGGGTTCGAATCCCTCCCTGTCCGCCAGCCTTTGCTCGGAAAGCGAGGGAAGGCTGCTACGCCGAAGCTCCTGGCGATGGCGGCCGCGAGCCGCAGTTCGGCTCGCCAGCAAAAATCAGCTCTAAAGGTGCCCCATGGCCGACCTTCAAGCTCTCCACCAAGCAATTCTGACCGGGGACAATGTTACCGCTAAAACGGTTACGGAAGCCGCCCTTGCCGAGGGAGCCGCGCCGCTGGCCCTGGTCCAGGACGTAATGATGCCGGCCATGGACGAGGTCGGAAAGAAATTCGAGGCCAACGAGTATTTCGTGCCCGAGCTTCTCTTGGCCGCCCGCGCCATGAAAGCGAGCCTGGAACTGATCCGGCCCCTGCTCGCGGCAGGCGGGATCGAGCCGGCGGGCAAGATCGCCATCGGCACCGTTAAGGGCGACCTGCACGACATCGGCAAAAATCTGGTCGCCGCCATGCTGGAAGGCGGCGGCTTCGAGGTGATCGACCTCGGCGTCAATGTCGATCCGAACAAGTTTGTCCGGGCGGTGAAGGAGAAGGGGGCGCAGATCGTGGCGTTATCAGCTCTGCTCACCACCACCATGCCGGCGATGAAGACCACCATCGACGCCCTCGCCAAAGCGGGCGTGCGCGAGCAGGTGAAGGTCATGGTCGGCGGTGCGCCGGTGACCGAAGCCTATGCCAAAGAGATCGGCGCCGACGGCTACAGCCAGAACGCCGCCGGAGCGGTGCCGCTGGCGCGGTCGCTGCACTAGAACCCCATCTCTTCGGCGAAGACTTCTTCGAACGCCGGTTCTTCGTTGAGCGGCATGAAATCGATAGTTTTTGCCAGCGTTTCCAAATCGGCGGCGTCCGCAAACAGCGCCCGCTTGGCGCCCTTGAGGGCGGTATTGCCGGCCGGAATGATACGCTCCGCCGGCGTCTTGATCAGCCCGATCCGCACCGCGCTGGTACGGTTGATCGCGTTGCCGAAAGCGCCTGCCAAATAAAGCCGATCGATATCGGCCGGTGTGGCGCCGAACTTGGCGGTGAGAAGTTTCAGCCCCGCCGCAATGGCGCCTTTGGCAAGCTGGAGCTCACGCACATCGTGCGGGGTCAGCGCCACGCCATCGACCAGCATCCAGTCATCGGCCATGCGTCCGCTTGGGGTGATGCGACCATTGTCGAGTCCTGCCGCCACCGCATCGACGAGTCCTGAGCCGCAAAGTCCGCGCGCCGCTCCGCCGCCGATGACGTGGCATGTACCATCGGAGGCAACCGCATCGATGGCCCCGGTCGCGGCCCGCATGCCGTAGTGGATGCGGGCGCCTTCGAACGCCGGTCCTGCTGCCGTCGAGGTGCACAACATGCGGCCATCCTTGGCGACGACGACCTCGCCATTGGTGCCGAGATCGACCAGGGCAACCAGCCCGCGCTGGTCCTTCAGTCCCGTCGCGCTAACGCCCGCTAGGACGTCGCCGCCAACCAGTCCGCCGATACACGGCAGCACCTCGACTGCCGCGCTGGTCGTCCAGCCGAGGTCGGCACCGCTGAACCGCAGCGCCTCGGGATGCTCGGGCAGGAACGGGTAGGTCGCCAGCGGCGCGATATCGAGTCCGCCGAACAGATGGTGCATGGCGCTGTTGCCCGCCACCACGATTCGGCTGAGAGCGCGATCTGCCGCAAGTTCCGCGACCATCGCCCCGATCTGCTCCCGGATCAGGCTGGTGAGTTCCGTCGCTCCGCCTGCCAAGGCATAGCCAGCCCGCGACAGCACATCGGCGCCGTGCCGGGCTTGATCGTTGAGCGCCGTTCGCGTCGCCAGCACCTGACCGGTACTGAGATCCAGAAGTTGGGCTGCAATGGTAGTGGTGCCGAGGTCGACCGCGATTCCGAAGCCGTCGCGGGGTGTGAAGGCGAACGCTTCGGCATCGCCGAGGACGGTCATCTCCCATTGCGCCAGCTCGAGAGTGACGTCGGCCTCAACGGTGTGCCGGCACGCCAGCCGCCAGCCGTCGCCAAGTTCGGTAGCGGAGAAGGCAGCGTGATCATCGGCGTTCGCCGTCATCGTGCCGGTGATGACCCGAACGCGACACCCTCCGCAGCGCCCCTGTCCGCCGCAGGGAAACTCGACACCCTCGCCGAACAGCAGATCGCGCAGCGGTGTTCCCGCCGCCGCTTCGAGGTGCCGCTCCGATCCATGCAGCGTGATGGTCGTCATATCGCCTCGATCAATCGGTCGCCGCTCGCAAGCCCAACTCGTTGTCCTGGGCGTACGATCAGGAATTCCTCGTCCGGCCACGGCCCGGTCAACAAGCGCTGCAGCCAGCCAATATCACCTTGAAGGGTATCGTACTTCAGCCCCTGTGCCGCGGCGATCGAACGGGCTTCAGCCGCCAATGCAGCAGTCTCCGAAAGCGGGGTCGCGACGTAGGCTAGGCGCTTGTAGTGCATAAGAAAGGTTTCGAGTTCTTCCACCAGATAGCGGGCAGCCTCATCGCCGTACTGCGCCGCCAGGCGTTCGAAGTTGGCATTGGAATTGGGGCCGAACGTGAGTTCCCCCTGGCCGCCCGCATCACGCGCCGCCTGCAGCCAGCCTGCGCTTTGGAAATAGGTGCCGGGTTCGCGGTCGAGTTCTTCGAGATAACGCGCCGTCGATCCCAGCAGAAGCCCGATGCAGTCGTGGGCTCGCGGAATGACGAGCGGAATGTCTCGCGCCGCGATGCCGACGATGCCACGATTGCACAAGCCATAGCCAATAACGAGGACATCGCAGCCGCGCGTCGAGTCGATGGCCTGCTGTAGCGCGTCATGCAGCGCTCCGGTCGAGCGATTATGCAGTGCCATCTCGAGATAGCGGAACGAAACGTCCTCACCAGTCTTTGCTGCGACCAGCTCCAATTCCGGCCGCAGGCTTGGGCAGGCGATGACGCTCAGCTTCCGGCGGGCCGTCATGCCCGCTTGAGAGATGCTGCGACCTTCGCGATGAACGCGGGCGAGGTGCCGCAACAGCCGCCGATGAAGCTCGCCCCCGCGGTCAATACCGCCGGAACCTGGGCGGCGAAATCGTCTGCCGTAGTGGCGTACAGGGTCTTGCCGTTCTCAATCCTGGGAAGCCCTGCATTAGCCTTGATCCATACCGGCAAGCCCTGGCTGGCGGCATTCAGGCGCTTGCAGATGGCGACGAACCCGGCGATGCCTTGGCCGCAATTGGCGCCGATGACATCGGCTCCGGCCTTGGCAAGGGCGTCGGCCGCTTGTTCCGGTGTGGCGCCCATCATGGTGCGGTCGAGGTCCTTGCCGGAATCGAACACCATGCTTGCCACCACCGGCAATCCCGTCGCCTTGGCGGCAGCGATCGCCAGGACGGCTTCCTGGATGTCCTGCATGGTCTCGATGACGATGCCATCCGGCTTGGCCGCGGCAACGGCTTCAGCCTGTTCGGCGAACCCGACCGCCAAGTCGTCTTCCGTCACATCGCCGCTAAGAAGCAGCTTGCCGCTCGGCCCGATCGAGGCGAACACAAGCGCCTTATCGCCCGCGGCTTTCTTCGACAGCGCCACCCCGGCCTTGTTGATCTCGCGCACCTTGTCGGCCGCATCGGCCTCAACGAGGCGGAAGCGGTTGGCGCCAAAGGTGTTGGTGAGAATGATCTGCGATCCCGCCGCGACATAGGAAGCCGCCACGGCTTCGACCGCGTCGGGATTGGAAAGATTCCACAAATCGGGCACATCGCCGGGCTGAAGGCCGCGGGCCTGCAATTGTGTGCCCCACGCACCATCAGTGATGACGGGCGCCTGACGAACGAGCTTGTCGATGACCGGGTGGGACATGGTGGCCCCCTCAAAATGGCAGAGCGAGTCTCAGCACGACCTCCCGGGCGGTTCAATGCACGCCATGTCGCAGCGGGACCGGTACCAATTCCTGTGAAACAGGCACTTCCGGGGATTGTCCCCGGCGCCGGGGCGGATCATTGTCCGCCCGCTGACCGGCAAATAGGGGTGGAATATGCACGACAAGCACTGGGCGGAGCTCAAGGCGGCAATCGCGGGCGAAACGGGCGCTACGCTGCCGGTGGGATTCATCATCGATTGTCCCTGGCTGCCGAACTGGTACGGGGTCAACCTGATCGATTATTTCCAGAGCGACGACGTCTGGTTCGAGGCCAACAAGAAGGCGATCGAGACCTTCCCGGATATCATGTTCCTGCCCGGCTTCTGGAGCGAGTTCGGCATGTGCACCGAACCCTCGGCGTTCGGCGTCAAGTGCCAGTTCCCGGAAAACGAGTTTCCCTTCGCCCAGAAGTGCATTCAGAGCGAGGACGACGTCGATAATCTCGAAGTGCCGAATGTCGAGACCGACGGCCTGCTGCCGTTCATGCTCAATCGCCTGACGCGCAACCGTTCGCGCATCGAAAAGATGGGCCACAAGATCCGCTTCTCGGTCAGCCGCGGACCGCTCAACATCGCCAGCTTCCTGATGGGGACCACCGAGTTCCTGATGATGCTCGGCACCGATCCGGAACGCACCCATCGCCTGCTCAAGCTGATCAACGAGTATCTGATCGCCTGGCATGTGCGCCAGCGCGAGGCGATCGACACCATCGACGGCATGCTGGTCCTCGACGACATCGTCGGGTTCATTTCCGAGGCCGACTACCTCGAATTTGCTCATCCCTATCTGAAGGAGCTGTTCGATCAGCCGGTGTCGGTGAAGATGTTCCACAACGATGCCGACTTCCGCCAGTCGGTGAAGCATTATCCCGATCTCGGCGTGAACCTCTACAATCCCGGCATCCACATGACGATGGGTCAGATCCACGAAGCGACCGGTCACCGGATGACTATTCTCGGCAACATCCCACCCCGCGATGTGCTCGCCGCGGGCTCGCCTGACGATGTCCGCGCTGCGGTGAAGGCTATGCTGGCCGAGGCCAAGGATCATTCGCGCATTCTGGCGTCGTGCGGCGGCGGTATGCCTCCGGGCGTGACCACCGAGAATATCCGGGCGTTCTTGGAAGCGGTCCGCTCGTAACCGTCAATCGGTATCGTCTTCCTCGACCTTGAGGCGCCGAACGGTCAACCGATCGATTTCGGCGCTCTTGAGGTGGAGGTGGCCGACGGCCATCCGTCCGACCACCAGCCGTGCCACGGCGAGAGCGCCGATCGAAATCGCGCCCAGCAACGTCGCACCGATCAAGGCAAAGCCGATCGGCGATAGCCCGATGGGAAGTGCCGCAACGGCACCAATTTTCCTAGGTTCTTTTTCCATATCTCAAGGAATCGGTTTGACGCCGTCGTGTTCCACGATGACGCCGTATGTCACGTTTTTTCCGTCTCGCCGCGAAATTGGATAGAACGACACCGCCTTGCCGGCTTCGAGCCAGGTCGGGTCGCCGAGCACCCAGGCCGTCACCGGCGTGGCGGGGGTGACCAGGATTTCGGCATCGCCGGTGCAGCCGCCTTTGCCCGGTGCCGGCGCATGGCCGCTGCAGATGCCGAGCGCGTTAGCTGCGGCGGCGCGGAACGAGAGCTTGAGCGTGCCGCCCTTGCCTTTGACGGTGGTGGCCGCCTCGCTGACCGTACCGTTGATGCGCGTCTCGACGGTCTTGTCGCCTGGATACTGGCCTTCGCCAAAGCCGCGCATCGGCTCGGGGAAGACGCGCACCTCTTTGGCCTTGAGCTTGCCGTCTTTCCCCGCAGCCGCGGTCAGGGAGACGAAATCGTTCTGCTTGATGGTGTTGAAACTGCTCTTCTGGTTGGCGATTACTTTCGCGGTCGGCACGAGCGTGACCGTTGTGGTCGCGCCCTTTGCCGTCTTCACCGTCAGCGTCGAAGCGGCATAGGAGACGATCGTGCCGGTGATGCGCTCCGGCGCCGCCGTGGGTGTCATCTCGGCGGCGGCCGGCAGAACGTAAAGCGCAGCGGCCATCGCAGCAAAGACAAAACGCATCATTTCCCCTCCGTCAAACCAGGAACGGGAAAGTGCGCGCATCGCCCGATTTGCGCAAGCTAGGGCTTCTTGAATTTGAGCACGAACTGATCGGTGTGGCCGCGGATGGCGGGATCGAACACCGCCTTGGTGTGGTCGTCGGCGGTATTGGCAAGCACGGTGCTTTCGCCGACGAAGAGAAATCCCGCCGCCGTTACTTCCGCTTTTACCGTCGCCGGGTCGATGCGGTGCAGGGTGCTGACGTCGCGCGCACCGGTGCCGGGGGCGGCGGCGTGATCGAGCACGATATAAATCCCACCGCGTTTCAACGCCGCGAATGCCGCCTTGTCGACTTTTGCGGTATCGCCGTTGCCCTTGACGTCGTGATAGTTCTGCGACGTCCAGATCAGGTCCAGCTTCTCCGGCACGGTCAGCGCATTGATGCTGGCGTGCGCCACGGTGACATTGGGATAGTCTTTCGCCACCGCAGCCACCGGCGGTTCTTTGCCTTTGAGATAGGCGTCAAACTCGCTCGGCTGATAGGCGTAGACGTGGCCCTTGGGACCGACAGCGGTGGCGAACAGGCGGGTGAAATAGCCGCCGCCCGGGATCAGATCCATCACCTTCATGCCTGGCTTTATGCCGGCAAAAGCGAGCATCTCGGCCGGCTTGCGGTCGGCATCGCGGGCGGTGTCGGCGGCGGGGCGGTGGGCGTCGCTCAGCGCGGCGGAATAATCGGCGGCAAGAGCCGGAGCGGCGAATGCGAGAAGCAGGGCGATCACAAGGGTGCGCATCATTTCTCTCCAATGTGCCTCAGGACTATGCATACAAGCGCCCCGTTAGGCGAGGCCGACGCAACGGCAAGCTGATATGCTGGACAGAGCGGCTGTCGTTCCGTCAAATGCGGCCCTCAGGTCATGGCGGGTGGGATGAGCATTTTTACGCGGCTGAAGCCGATCGACAGCGTCCACGATAACCCGGGCGGCGAGCGCCTGAAGCCGACACTGTCCTGGCCGCATCTGGTGGCACTCGGCGTCGGCGGCATCGTCGGCACCGGCATCTACACCTTGATCGGGCAGGCGGCGGGGCTCGCCGGGCCCGGCATGGTCATCTCCTTTCTCATCGCCGGCGTCGTGTCCGCCTGCGCCGCGCTCGCTTATGCCGAGATGGCGACGATGATGCCGGCGGCGGGCAGTGCCTATACCTATTCCTACGTCGTGATGGGCGAGCCGGTGGCCTGGTTCGTCGGCTGGAGCCTCATCCTGGAATATACCGTCGTCTGCGCCGCGGTGGCGGTGGGCTGGTCGGCCTATGCCGGCGGCTTCATGGCATGGCTCGATCTGCCGATCGTGCCCGCTTTGCTGGCCGGACCCGAAGCGGGCGGGATCATCAATCTGCCCGCTGTCGCCATTTCGCTCGCCGTCGCCGGTCTTTTGGCGGCGGGCACGCGCGAGAGCGCCACGGTCAATTTCGTTCTCGTCATTCTCAAGCTCGCCGCGCTCGCCGCCTTCATCGCACTGGCGTTGCCCGCGTTCGACTCCAAGCACTTCACGCCATTCCTGCCCTACGGCATTTCTTCGCTGGGCGAGAACGGCATGAAACTCGGCGTCCTGCCCGCCGCGTCGCTGATCTTCTTTGCCTTCTACGGCTTTGACACCATCTCGACGGCGGCGGAAGAGACCAAGCGTCCGGGCCGCGATCTCTCCATCGGCATCGTCGGTTCGATGCTCTTGTGCACGGCGATCTACATCGTGGTGGCGATTGCCGCCATCGGCGCGGTGCCCGCCGCGAGCTTCGCCTCCAGCGCCGAGCCGCTCGCCTTGATCCTGCGCAATCTTGGCCGCGCCAGATGGTCGGCGCTGATCGGCGGCGCCGCGGTGCTGGCGTTTCCGACCGTCATCATGGTGTTCATGTACGGCCAGAGCCGCATCTTCTTCGTCATGGCGCGCGACCGGCTGTTGCCCGGCGCGTTGGCCAAGGTGAATGCGAAAACCGGCACGCCGATCGCCGTGACCCTGTTCACCGGCGCGATGTCGGCAGTGATCGCGGGTGTCGCGCCGTTGAAGCTGATCGCCGAACTCGCCAACTCCGGCACGTTGTGCGCGTTCGTGGCGGTGTCGCTGGCAATGCTGATCTACCGCCGCCGCGATCCCGCCCGCCCCCGCGTCTTCCGCACGCCGCTCGCCTGGCTGGTCGGGCCGCTGGCGATTTTGGGCTGCGCGTATCTGTTCTGGAATCTCCCATCCCTGACCCAGCACCTGTTCCTGATCTGGAACGCGATCGGGATCGCGGTGTACGCGGTCTACGGGGTGAAGAAGAGCAGGCTGGCACAGGGCTGAACTAGTGGTGGACGGCACCACACCGAAAAGCGCCAGCGGTTGATCTTTGATTTGCGGAATCCCGCAAAACCTCCCCCCTCCCTCCACCGGTAACGAATTCACGCGGAGGCGCGGAGACGCGGAAAATTGTGTGGAAGCAAAACGTGAATTCAATTCGGACTAAGCGGCGGCGGCATCACGACAATCGCCTTATTAGACGATACAGCGTACGCGCACCTTGCGGCCTGGAGCCAACGCCAGGCGTCCAGAATCGAAATCGAATGGCTCTAAAGTTTGGACGCTTCACACTGTGGCGCTGCATAAACTGTACGCACAGCGTCCAGAATCGAAATCGAATCGTTCCAGACTTTGTACGTATGCAAACGCAACTGCTTCGCAGTCTGTCCGGCGCGGTCAAAGAGCTTTCGTAGAGATAGGTACGGATCGCGCTGTTTCAAGATCGCAGAGTGTCCGCTGCTACGCGAGCAGGTGTGAGGTGCGCCCAAACACGACATTCTTTCGATGCTGCAGTAAGGTGCTCGGAGGGTGTCGCGGAGAGTGTGGCCCACCAGAAGGCGATCTTCATCCGCAAACGGCCGGGGGGCGCAATGGACGTACTTCGCAGATTCCTGATTGCGGCGGTCGCCGCGGGCCTGATGGGATGCTCGCCGCAAGCAAAGGCTGCGCTACCGGATCATCTTGCTATCACCGTCGCTCGCATTTTCGACGGCAATGTCCAGGTTCAGGCCAATGACGACAAGGGGCTCGGTTGGCTGCTGATCTACGATGCCAGTATGCGGCTGAAGTGGTCCGGCAGAGCGGATGCCGCAATCCCGAGTTTTGACGGTCGCCTGGTGAGCTACGTCGCGAATGGTGTGGTCACGACGCTCGAAATCGAGACGCTGACGCCGGTCGTACCCAATCTGCCGTTGATCCCATCCGCCCTGCTCAAGGGGGACTTCACCGTACAGAACTACCAGAACGGTCCCGCGTCTTTCATTGCGAGGATCGACCGTAAAGACCAAGCCGTGCTGGTATGGTGCCGGCAAGGCGCCTCGAGTTGTATCACATCGACACCCATGCCGTGTCCGTTCTCGGCCGATGCACAAGGCAGCATCTATCCGGTGTCGATGGGTGCAGGGCAGCCGATAGTGCTGGCAACGTATTGTGTCCGATTTGAAGGGGAGAGCCAACACAGCAAACTGTTGGCTTACGTTCCCGGACAGAACAAGTGGCAGGTCTTGTGGTCCGACATCCAGACACTGAACGATTGGCCGGTGCTTTTCACGAGCATGTTGCGCGAGAAGGGGGCGAGCCAGCTTGAGTTTGCGGCGCCCGCGGCCGATGGAAGATCGCTGACGATTTTCAACTACGACCTTGGCAAAGGAACAACCGCGAGCCGTACCAACGAGGTGCCGGATGCTGCGCGGCCTTACGCTGCTTTGTCGAGCCGAGTGCTGATGTCGCTGATGGATAATCCCGCAATGCTCGCGAGAACGCCCGGTCGCCGCTGGCTCGATGCCGACGGAAGCGGCATGGCGCTTTTCGTGGACATTTCTGGCGCCACGTCGAAGCTGTGTTTCGAAGGGCAAAATGGCGCTGTCGCAGTGATGTGTTCGGAACAGACGTTCCAACTAGGTCGGCTCGACAGCGTCCGCTCGTTTAAGATCGAGGGGCGCGATGTTTCCTATCTTGTGGCAAGGCCCGAGCAACCGAATGGCGATGCCGTGCTCTATTTGCATGGCGGTCCGATGGGCGCCGTCACCGGGCTAGACGCGATCGGGAGCGCATTCCTCGATCGCGGATATGATGTCGTGGTGCCGATCTACACGGGAGGTGCGAGCCGCTTCGGCCAACTCCTCTATCCGGATGCGGCAACGTTCGATTCGCTCAAGGCTGCAGACGAAGCGGCGGCGGTTCAAAAAGACGCAACGCAATCCCTGGGTCTCAAAGGCAAGTGGCTGAACGTCAGTCAGAGCTTTGGCGGCTTTATCGCGCAGATTATGGCGGGACGCGAGGTGCCGGCGAACGCTTATGTCGTGTTTGCGGGTTACTGCAATCCAGAGATCATGTTGCAGAACGAGTTGGATCCTCATTTTGCCATTCATCGCAATGATCCAATCCAGGTCCGCATGGTGAAGAACGGGCAATCTGGTTGCGGCGGTTTCAAGAACGTGTCGGTGCCGGTGATCGGGTTCGTCTACAAGAACGATGCGATCCTCACTCCAAAAGGAGCCGCGCACTTCTCATCCGCGGTGCGGGCGGCGCGCTTGGGGCGCGTCTTTGAATATGACGGCACAGAACATGGCATCAAGGACGCCGCCGATGCCGTCCGGGACGTGAACGCTGCAATAGAGATTATTCACGGCCGCAAGTAACCTTCGCTCATGCCGCTTGTCGCAGTCCTGTTCGATGCCTATATGCTCGGACGATGCGTTCTCTGGAGGCGGGTTTGCGGCCTTTCCTGAAATGGATTCCGGCAGCCTTGGCGGCAAGCGTTCTCGGCGCCAGTATTTCCGCCAATGCGGCCTGCACGCGGATGGAATTCGCTGTTGTTGACCCGCAAGGTCCGCGCACGATCACCGGACCAAGTGGAAAGGTCCTGCATCTCGAAGCGGCGCCGCTCGTCACCATAGCGGACTTCACGGGCGCGAATGTCTCGCTTACCGAGAACCAGATCGTCCTCAACATCAGCCTCGATCGCGACGGCGGCGGGCGCCTTCGCCAGTTCAGCAAAGATCATGTCGGGACGACGATTGCGTTCATCGTCGACGGCGACGTGATCAAGGCGGCCAGGATCCTCGATCCGATTCAATTCGATGGTTTTCTCGTCGGGCCGCTGGAACGGCCGAAAGCGGAGGCGTTGGCTGACGCGATCAACAAGTCCGCTTCCGATGCCGCGTGCACGCGGGAACGGTGAGGGTGGCTTATAAAGCTAGGTGTCATCCCCGGCTGAGCAGGCGTGCGGAAGCGCGGATGCGAAGGGAAGGGGATCCAGGTGGTGGTGCTTTGAAACGGCGACGGTGAGGCGGTGTCTCATCGCCTACGCCGGAGCAGATGTATCCACCTGGGTCCCCTTTCCGTCGCTGCGCTGCGCTAGCTCCGCCGGGGATGACAGTTATTGCCTTCACTCCCCCATGCGGAAATTGGTGATGGATTTCTGGGTCAGGGCGATGTTTTCGAATTCGACCGTGTTGCCTTTGCCGGTGGGCGATTGGGCGCTGACGCCGAGCCAGAGTTTGGCGGGGTAGTCGTTCTTGAACAGGCGGATGAGCTGCCACTTCTTGGCATCGAGCGAATAGTAGAAGCCGACGGTCTTGGTGTCGGACGAGATCTTCATGAATACCGACTTGGCGGTGACGACGTCGTGGTTGTTGTCATCCGACGTGCCGTTGGTCCGCACGCTGACGATGCGGATGCGGCCGTCTTCGCTGCGTTCCATCGCGAACTTGAGCCACAGCGTGTCCTTGATCCAGATGTAGGTCGCACCGGCGTCGTAGGTGGAGAGGAACTGCGGCGTTACTTTCGCGGTCAGGGTGAACGGCTTGGCGTTGTCGATCGGCGCCAGCAGCACCGGCGCGGTGCTGTTCGACAGCTTGCCGTCCGGATCGATGAAATTGTCGCGCTTGGCATCGCTCTTGATCGTCAGGCGCCCGTTCGCGACGGCGGCGTTTTGTGCGGCCCCATTGAGTGCGCGCGTGAACGTGATGCCGGGCAGCGCGATCTTCGCAGCCGCGTCACCCATTTGCTGCGCTCCGGCCGGGAGCGTGGCCGCAAGCGCCATCGCGGCGGAAAGCAAAAGCTTCATGGCGAAAATTCCCTCTCTGTTGGTTGTCTGCGTTCCTCGCGAACCATAGTGCACGTCGGGCGCGCACGTGATTGGAGGAAACTGCTGCGATAACGGAGATGTGACTGCAGAATAGAACGGAAACTCGCGCCCTTATTCTCTCGTCATGGCCGGTCCGTTGAGCCGGCCATCCTGGCGGTGGCGAAATCTGGAAAGGCGTCGGTATTTGTTCGGGCACTGGATGGCCGGGTCGAACGCCCGGCCATGACGAATGAGGACTATCGCCGCGCTTTGCGATCGCGCAGCAACAGGCGCAGCTTGTCGATGGCTTTTTCGTTGCGGATCTGCAGACTGTCTTCGTCGGGCTTGCCGGTGAGGCGCTCGTCGGCGAGCACGATTTCGAGACCGCCGCCCGAATTGGTTTTCAGGCGCAGGATGGTGCGCTTGCCGATCCACAGTTCGGCCGGCTCGTCGGCGCGCAGCGGGGCGTAACGCTCGGCGTCCTCATTCGGCATGTTTTCCGCGACTTGTTCATAGAGCTGACGGTCGTCGGTCTCGGTCGGCAGCGTCTGGCGCTCGATCTGCAGCGTCGAGATGTCCTGCCAGAAATACTCGTCGAGCGTTTCGTTGATCACTTGGCCGTTGAGAAGATTGAGGTCGCACTGATAGGCGATCAGGTGGTCCTTGGTGAAATAGAGCAGCGTGAGGCAGGGCGGGGTGAAGCGGGTGACCTTGTCGCGGCCGACTTTGAATTTGACGCGCCAGCGCTGGCGCAGCGTGCCGTTGTCGTGGCTGCGGCTGATCTCGAGATTGTCGAAGCGCGGCATGCCGGCGAACACGATCGGATGCAGCGGATCGATCAGGCCGGGGGTGGTGCGCATGACATCGCGACCGATCCGCTCGATCAGGGCCTCGAAATCCTCGTCGCGCCAAAAATCGATGTCATCGTCATCGGCCCGCCGCGAGCGTTCGTCGAACGACACCCAGGCGATGGCGAACAGCACCACCGTCAGAACCGCAGCGGCGACGGTGCCATAGAACGAAATCGCGAACACCACGAGCGCGATCATGATCGCAAGGCTGACACCGCCGCCGGCGGCAAAGGTCCACGGCGGCAGCCCTCTCTCCGACGCGAAATACTGCCGGATCATCGCCCGTTTGATCTGCTCTTCGCTTTGCTTGGGGCCGAACCAGCCCATTGCCCCCTCCAAGGCGCGAACCCGCGCCAAAAATCACTGCTTCTGTTCGCAGCTCCCCGTGCCGCGGACATAGACCCGCGAGGCGCGGAACGCCTGGTCGTCGTCGGTGCCGTCGATGGTCTCGGTCATCGTTGCGCCATCGGCGGAAAGCGTGCGCATGGCGGTCGACCGCACGGTGCCTTTCGACACCACGATGTAGCGGTGATCGTCGATGCGCAGGAAAGCGAGGCTGCCGCCCGTCCCATCGGCCAAGGCAACAGGATGATCGCCGCCGTCGAACGCGAACACGCCGTCCTGATGCTGCCTCTTGCCGTCGGCGGCGACGCGCACGGCAGTCATGTGAAATTTACCGCCGCCGAGATCTTCGAGGCTCGTCGCCGCGCAAACATCGCCGCCGGTCGAACGCGCCGGGTCGAGCGTGAAGCTGCCGAACGCCGGATCGTCCGCGAACGCCGGCGCTGCAGAAATGGCGATCGCTGCGAGAAGCCTAAAGCTTCGCCTCGATCGGCACGCCCGGCTGATTTTTCGACGCATGAATCGACAAGGCCGTCTTGACGCTCGCGACATTTTTCTCCGCCGTCAGCACTTCCGTGATGAAGCTCTGGAAGCTGGACAGGTCTTTCGCCACGACCTTGAGAATGAAATCGACTTCGCCCGACAG
Organism: Alphaproteobacteria bacterium; assembly: GCA_023259375.1. GTDB lineage: Bacteria > Pseudomonadota > Alphaproteobacteria > Micropepsales > Micropepsaceae > Rhizomicrobium. The sequence continues at coordinate 7,205 of JAHFQC010000013.1, read as the reverse complement.
CATGTAGCATTCGCGCACGTTCGGCCACGAACGGACATGGTCTTCGAATTCCTTGAGATCGCGATCGTGCTGGCTGTTGAGGCCGACGAAGGCGAAGCCGGTGACTTCGAAGCCGAGCGACTTGGGGTCGAGATCGGCGTGATATCCCTGAATGTAGCCGGCTTTTTCCAGCGCCCGCATACGGCGCAGGCACGGCGGCGCCGTGATCTTGGCTCGGCGGGAGAGTTCAACGTTGGTGATGCGACCGTCGGCCTGAAGTTCGGCCAAAATCTTGAGGTCGATGGAATCGAGCTTGTGGTGCTCCAAGGGGCTTCCCCGAAATATTCTGTCTCGGCGCATTTGTACTCCGGGAACCGGGGTAGACGCAATAATATGTCTAGAACCCCCTCGCCGCAGGGGGCGTCCGAACCGGGCTTCCGGCGGCGCGGAGTTGCCCTGGCTTGACCTTTTCGGGGGCAATTCCGATATCTGCCCTGGGCTGCCGGAACCCTGAGTCCGGCGTCAACGAGAGCGTTCGTCTATGCATTCCAAAGTCATCATCCTGGGCAGCGGCCCGGCCGGCTGCACCGCGGCCATCTATGCGGCCCGCGCCATGCTCGATCCGGTCGTCATTGCCGGCCTGCAGCCCGGCGGCCAGCTCACCATCACCACGGAAATCGAGAATTTCCCCGGCTTCGCCGACCCCATTCAGGGGCCCTGGCTGATGCAGCAGATGGAAGAACAGGCCAAAAAGCTGGGGACGAAATTCGTCACCGACGTCATCACGACGGTGGACCTCAAAAAGCGCCCGTTCACCCTGACCGGCGACTCGGGCGAGCTCTACACCTGCGACACGCTGATCGTGGCCACCGGCGCCCAGGCCAATTGGCTCGGACTGCCGTCGGAAACCAAGTTCCAGGGCTCCGGCGTATCGGCCTGCGCGACCTGCGATGGCTTCTTCTACCGGGGCAAGAAAGTCGCGGTCGTCGGCGGTGGCAATACCGCAGCGGAAGAGGCCCTGTTCCTGACCAACTTCGCCGACGAAGTGACGCTGGTTCACCGTCGCGATGCCTTGCGCTGCGACAAGACCAACATTTCTCGCCTCGAAGGCCATCCCAAGATCAAGATCGCCTACGGTTGCGAAATCGACGAGGTGGTCGGCACCGAGAATCCGAAGGGCGTCACCGGGATTGTGCTCTCCGATAAGACCACCGGTGCCAAAAAGACCCTCGACGTGGACGGCGTGTTTATCGCCATCGGCCATTCCCCCGCGACCGCCTTGTTTAAAGGTCAGGTGAAGATGGACGAATTCGGCTATATCAGGACGGCGCCCGATTCCACCCAGACCAGTGTGGCCGGCGTGTTCGCGGCGGGCGATGTGAAAGATCACACTTTCCGCCAGGCGGTCACTGCGGCCGGAATGGGATGTATGGCGGCGCTGGAGGCCGAGCGGTTCCTGGCCGGAACGCTCGAACCGGTAAAATTGCGGCCAGCGAAGCCGAAGGCGGCAGCGGACAAAACGGCGACCGCAGGGTCCAAGTGAAGAGGTAAGGCATGGATTGGGACAAGCTGCGCATCTTCCATGCGGTGGCGTCTGCCGGAAGTTTCACCCATGCCGGTCAAATGCTGACCTTGAGCCAGTCGGCGGTCAGCCGCCAGATCAGTGCGCTCGAGGAAGAGATCAACACGCCGCTGTTCCAGCGCCACGCCCGCGGCCTGACGCTGACCGACGAAGGCGAGATGCTGTACGCGGCGGTGTCCGACGTGCTGGCGCGGCTCGCCCAGGCCGAAGAGGCGCTGAAGAACGTCCATGACGCGCCGCGCGGCTCGCTGAAAGTGACGTCGACCCACGGCATCGGCTCTTACTGGCTGGTCCCGCGGCTCGCTAACCTGCTCAAGGAATGCCCGGAACTCGAACTGCATCTGATGCTGGAAGATCGCGAGCTCGATCTGTCGCAGCGCGAGGCCGACGTCGCCATCCGCATGCGCGCGCCGGTGCAGGCCGATCTGATCCAGCGCAAGCTGTTTACTGTGCACTATCATGTGTATGCGACGCAGGCTTATCTCGACGCCGCCGGTACGCCGACGAAGTGCGAAGACTTGGTTGACCACACCGTCGTCTCCTATGGTGAATCCGCGCCGAGCGAAGTGCGCGACATCAACTGGCTGGCCGATCAGTGCAAACGGGGCGGCCGTTCCGGCGGCAAAGGCCGCCTCATCCGGATCAACAATGTGACGGGCGTGCTCAACGCCGCACTCGCCGATATCGGCGTCGTGTCGATTCCCGACTACGTTGCGGCGCAGTACGCGCAACTGGTCAGGATTCTGCCCGAGGTTCCCGGTCCGAGCTTCGACGTGCATTTGGTTTATGCGGATTCCTTGCGCCAATCCAAGCGCGTAGCAGCGTTCCGCGACTTCCTGGTGCGCGAAGCCAAAGATTGGCATTACTAAATCGCAACACGCCTTGAAACGGCGTTTTTCGCACTTATCTGAGAGTCACGGCACTCCTTCCCCCCAAGGACTGCCGGCGGCGGCCCCCCCGCCGCGAGAGCTGGCGGCTCCCCCGCCGCCGGCTCGGCTCGCGCCCCAACCACGCGAGCGATCCCAAGCTGAATTGCCGGAGCGCCCCCCCGCTCCGGCAATTTTTTCGTATTAAGTGGGAGACCCTGCGATTCGATGGCGAGGAGGAGGGTCGATTTGGGAGGTCTATCGATGTCGTTTTGGAAGAATTTTGCCCGTCTCGCCGTGGTGGCCGCGCTGGGCGTGGGTCTTGCCGGCTGCGGCATCAACAAGATTCCGTCCCAGGACGAGAAGGTGAAAGCCGCCTGGAGCGAGGTGCAGAACCAATATCAGCGCCGCGCCGATCTGGTGCCGAACTTGGTGAATACCGTGAAAGGATACGCCAAACAGGAATCCTCGGTTCTGACCGCGGTGACGGAAGCGCGCGCCAAGGCGACGCAAACCGTGCTGCCGGAAAAAGTCGCGACCGATCCGGAAGCCTTCAAGCAGTACGAAGCGAGCCAGGCGCGTTTGTCCGGCGCTCTCGGACGCCTCTTGGCGATCAGCGAGAATTATCCGGACCTCAAGTCGAACCAGAACTTCATTGCGCTGCAGGCGCAGCTTGAAGGCACCGAGAACCGCATCACGGTGGCCCGCCGCGACTACATCCAGGAAGTCCAGGCGTTCAACACCATGCTGCGCACCATTCCGATGCGCTGGACGGCGTCGATCTTCTATCCGGAACTGAAGCCTTATCCGACCTTCACGACGTCCGAGAAGAACCAGAACGCACCGACGGTGTCGTTCTAATCCTTACCCGTCATGGCCGCCCTCGCGGCGGCCATCCAGCCGCGCACATCGCGAAGTAAGACTGGATGGCCGATTCGGGGGCCGGCCATGACGACGTGGGAAGGGATATTCAATGCCCAAACTATTCCGCAGCGTTGCTGCCTTCATCGTCGTCGCCCTTATTGCGGTGTTCGTGACGGCTTCGGCCAATGCCGCACTTCAGTTCCCGCCGCTGACCGGCCGCGTCGTCGATGACGCCGGCATCCTGAGCGAGGCGGCGAAAGAAAAGCTCACCGCCTATCTCGCCGAGCACGAGAAGCAGACCGGCAATCAAGTCGTTGTCGTGACCCTGAAGGATCTCGGCGGTACCGACATCGCCGATTACGGCTATCAGCTCGGCCGCGCCTGGGGCATCGGCCAGAAGGGCAAGGACAACGGCGTCCTGATCGAGATCGCGCCCAACCAGCGCCAGACCCGCATCGATGTCGGCTACAAGCTGGAAGGCGATCTCACCGACGCGCAGTCGAAGCTGATTATCGAAAACGTGATGCTGCCCGCGTTTCGCCACGGCGATTACGACAAGGGCATCATCAACGGCACTGTCAATGTGCTGAGGACTCTCGGCGGCAATCCGACCGGGGCCGAAGCCATTCCGGAGCCGCAGCGCGATAACGGTTCGCCGCTCGGGGCGTTTCCGATCATCCTGATGATCATCTTCTTCGTCGTGTTCGGACGCCACCTGTGGCCGCTGCTTTTGCTTGGCGGTTTGGGTGGTGGTGGCCGCGGCGGCTGGGGTGGCGGCGGTGGCGGTTGGGGCGGCGGTTCCGGCGGAGGATTCTCCGGCGGCGGCGGATCGTTCGGCGGCGGCGGCGCATCGGGGAGCTGGTGATGCAGAAATTGAACGACGCACAACGTGCGAAACTGAAGCAAGCGCTCGAGGCGGTCGAGAAACGCACCTCGGCCCGTGTTGCGGTGACGACGGTTCCGATCAGCGACAAGTACAAGCTCTATCCAGCGCTCTACGGCGGCCTGGCGGCGTTCCTGATGGGCGCCGTGCTGGCGGTGTTCTACCCGCACATGCCATTGCGGGAAGCCTTCTTCATCGTCGTGGTGGTGGCGGGATTGGCGAGCTTCCTGCTCGACTTCTGGCCGCTGCGCCTCGCGGTGGTGCCGCGTCACGCCAAGCTGTGGGAATGCTGGGAGCTGGCGCACCGCGCCTTCGCTTCGCGCGTCCTCGCGCAGAACGACCGCAAGACGGGCATTCTGCTGTTCGTCTCGCTCGGCGAGCGCTATGTCGAAGTGGTGACCGACCGTGACGTCGATCGTCATATTCCGCAAAGCGTGTGGGACGCGATCATCAAGGACTTCCTCGCCGAGGCCAAACAAGGCCGCGTCGGCGAGGCGTTACCCAAAATGGTAGAAGCGAGCGCTGCCGTTCTGGCACAGCACTATCCGGTTTGATGCGGGCCTTGCCGGCCGCATTTGTGATAGAGTGGAGGCCCTTGGGGGGAGGGACGCATGAAGCTGTGTCTTTGCGCGCTGGCGTTCGCATCGTGGACAGCGGCAGCGTTCGGTCAAACGGCCCAACCGGTGACCAATTCGCACAACTGCAACGAGGCGTTCTATCCGCCGCAAGCCATTCTCGATAATCGCGAAGGCAAGGTTACCATCGGATTCCTGATTTCGCCGGGTGGTACTGTGATCAATCCGGTACTCGTGCAGTCCTCCGGCGACGGCGAGCTCGACCGCGCGGCGCTCGCCTGCGTCAAGACCTGGACCTATGGCGAAAACGTCGTGCAATCCACATACCGGCCGTGGAAGGTCGAGGTGATATGGAAGGTCGAACCTGGTCCCGACGATTTTGCGATCGCCGTCAGGAACTTTCGCGCCGACGCGTGGGCTTGCGTGCGGCGTTCGGCCGTTGCCCATGCGTTGGAGCCGGAATTCTCCGGAATCTTGGAGGCTATCGTCCTTTTGCCGCGCAACCAGCCCGCAACGGTGCAGATCATGCAGTCGAGCGGCCGGGCGGCGCTTGACGGCCAGTTCCAAGTCTGCGCCGCGAAATCGCCCTGGCTTGCCAAGATTAACGCTGCGGTCTCCCAGCCGACATTCAGCGCGAACGGGTTTGCGTGGTATCCCGGTCTGGCGAACTAGCCGGCCGCTGCACTAGTTTGTACCGCCTGCGGCGGCGCATGCGGGCTATGCGAAACGAAAGTTTTGAACCACTAGACGGCACTCCCCACCCTTAAGATAGTTCAGATCTGTGTGGGGATAGCGGTATGCGTAAAGGTATTGCGGCGGTTTTGGCGGCGGCGTTGATGGGGACGGCGGCGTTTGCCGACGATCAGGGCGGCACGCTGCAATATCCAAGTTCCTACTTCGAGTCCGCCCGCCCTTCGACCGCCTACGACATGATCGCCCGTGTTCCGGGTTTCGTGTTCGACGACGGCAAGTCGGCGCGCGGCTTTGCGGGTACCGCGGGCAATGTCTTGATTGACGGCCAGCGGCCCACCGCCAAGACCAACGACCTGCAATCCATCCTGCAGCGCATTCCGGCGAGCGACGTCGAGCGCATCGATTTGGTCCGCGGCGGCGCGCAGGGCATCGACATGCAAGGCCAATCGGTCGTCGCCAACGTCGTGCGCAAGAAAACCGCTTCCACCCAGGTCGTCGTCGATCTCACCAACGATATCTGGACCGACGGTCACATGGTGCCTTCGGCCTCGCTGCAAGTGACCCATCGCACCGGCGCCAGCACTTATGAATTCGCGCTGGAAACTTCCACCAGCTACGACGATTCTGTCGGACACGGCTTCTACAACGTGACCGACGTCGCAAACGCCGCCACCACGCATTATGGCATGCACTACAAGAACTGGGGCATTGGCTGGACGAGCACCGGTGCGGCGACCGTCCCGTGGCTGGGCGGCGAGTTCAAGGCCAACTACACCTACCAGGATTCACCGGACCAATCGCATTACGCCTATTTCGGCGGTGCCGGCGATTACGCCATTACCGACAGTTCGGGCACCAAGAAGGGCGAGGTGGGTCTGCATTGGATCGGCCCGGTCTCCGGCATCGAGCTGGAAACGCTGGTCCTGCAGCGGTTCGGTCGCGACACGGACAATCAAGTCCAAACGATGGTCGGCGACAACGAAACCTTCTGGCAGCGCAATCGCACGATGGAAAGCATCCTTCGCGCCATCGTGCGCTATCGTCCCAATGCCGATCTCACCATCGAGAGCGGATGGGAAGGCGCCTACAACCAGCTCGAAGGCGCTTCGACGTATGTCATCAACGGTGCGGCGGTGGATTTGCCGTCCGGCAATGCCCGTGTCGACGAGAAGCGCACCGAGATGTTCGCCCAGGGCATGTGGACGATCACGCCGGCGTTCAAGCTCGAGACCGGTTTGCGCCTGGAATACTCGGTGATCTCCGAAGGCACGTTGAGCCGCGAGTTCTTCTATCCCAAGCCGCGCGTCCTTTTCACCTGGACGCCGATCCCCAACACCCAGGTGCGCCTCAGGGCCGAGCGCGTTCTGGGGCAATTGGATTTTTCCAATTTTGTGGCGTCGAGCAGTCTGTCGTCCTACGGCGTCACCGGCGGCAATCCCAATCTGGCGCCCGACCGTCACTGGCAATACGAACTCGCGTTCGAACGGCACTTCTGGGAAAAGGGCGCGGTATCACTGTCCTTGCTGCACGAAGATATTTCGGGCGTGCTCGATTACATTCCGGTGTTCGGTCCGGCCGGTCATTTCGATGCGCCGGGCAATATCGGCGGCGGCCACCGCAACGTGATCGATTTCGAAACCGTGCTGCCGCTCGACGACTTCGGCTTGCCCGGCGGCCGTCTGAAAACCTCGACGATCTGGCGGCTCACCGGCGTGCGCGATCCCGCGACCGCTGAGATCCGGCGCATTTCCGCCGAGCGGCCC
>JAHFQC010000093.1 GCA_023259375.1 Alphaproteobacteria bacterium | reverse complement strand
GAGCGGGGAGCGTTTCATGGAGTGGGCGGTCGAACTGAGAGGCGTCACCAAGCGCTTCGGCGATTTCACCGCCGTCGACCGGCTTGATATGAATTTGCCCAAGGGCGGCATTCTCGGCTTCCTCGGCCCTAACGGCGCCGGCAAGACCACCACCTTGCGCATGCTGCTCGGGCTTTACGCTCCCGACGCGGGCGAAGTGCGGGTGCTCGGCGGCACGGTCGGCACGATGCGGCCGCGGATCGGCTTTCTGCCCGAGGAGCGCGGGCTTTACCGCCGCGCCCGTGCCGATGAGGCCATCGCCTATATCGCCACCTTGAAGGGCCTCAGCCATCGCGAAGCCCTGAGGCGCGCCCGGGCGCTACTCGACCGCTTCGGCCTTGGTGCCTTCGCCCGTGTCCGCATCGAGGGTCTGTCGAAAGGCATGGCGCAGAAGGTCCAGCTGCTCGCGGCGGTGGCCCATGATCCCGATGTGGTTATCTTGGACGAACCGTTCGCCGGGCTCGATCCGGTCAACCAGACCGATCTGCAGGCCTTCCTGCTCGAACTGGCCGCTGAAGGCAAAACCATCCTGTTCTCGACCCATACCATGGAGCACGCCGAACGGCTGTGCGACCGGCTGGTGATCCTGGCCAAGGGCCGCAAGCGCTTCGAAGGCACGCTGACGGAGGCGCAACGCCTGCTGCCGCGGCGCGCCCGCATCGGCGCCGCGGAGGACCTCACGTTTCTCGCCGCCGTCGCCGGCGTGGCCGGTGTGCTGGCGCCGGCACCGGGACAGCCACACTGGATTGTCGCATTGAACGAAGGCGCCGACGGCCGGGCCCTGTTGAAGGCCTGTTTCGAGCACGGCGTGGTGCCCGATTTCTTCGATCTCAATCCGCCCAGCCTGACCGAAGTCTTCGTTGCGGTAGTGGAAAAGGCGAACGCGGAGGCCGCAGCATGATCCGGCGCACGCTGCTCATTGCCCTGCAGGAATTCGTCAAATACGTCACCCGGCGCGGCTTCCTGATTTCGCTATTGATGGTGCCAATGATCCTGGCGCTGTCGCTCGGCATGTCGAGTTTCACCGCCAACCACGCCCGCACCAATGTGATGACGGTGGTCGATCTCGAAGGCGGCTATGCTGCGGCGGTCGAACAGGCGGTGGCCCGCGATACCGCTCATAGGGAGTTGACCGCGCTCGCCGCGTACGCTCACGCCAACGTGGATCGCATGGTGCTGCGCAAGAAGGCGCCTGATCTCGACCGCTTGTTCGAGGCGCCCGATCGTATCGCCGCGATCAACGCGTTTGCTGCGGCGGGCGGCTGGCAACCGGCGTTCGCGCGTCTGTCGCCGCTGCTGCGGGCCGGCGCGCCAGCCTTCGCGCCGCCCAAGCCCACAGTGGCACTGATACCGGCGCCCGACGATCTGGTGACCGATTTCGCCCAGGACCGCGGCGATGCCGCCTACGCCTATCTCAGCGGCAGTGTGGCGGTTACGGCTTTGGGCCGGCCGAGCCGCCTCAACACCATTGTGGTGATCCCGAAAGGCTTCGGTCCGGGCGCCGGTCTCGATGCCAAATACTGGAGCATCGACAGCGACCAGTCGGTCGATCTGGTGCGCTGGGCCTTAACAGATGCGTTCCGGCTCAAACTCAATCAGGCGCTAGTGCCGCCTGAAGCCCGTTCGAAGCTCACGCTCGATGTCGATGCCGGGGTGAAGATGATCGACCCCACCGCGGGGCGCGAAACCAGTTGGAAGGAGCGCGTCGCCCAACTGGTACCGATGGGGCTGGCGTTTCTCCTCTTCATGGTGGCGTTTTCCGATGCGGCGCTGCTGTTGCAAGGCGTGGTCGAGGAAAAATCGACCCGCATGATCGAGGTCTTGCTCTCCTGCGCCAGTCCGTCCGAGATCATGACCGGCAAGCTGATCGGCGTCGTCGGTCTGGCGCTGGTCACCATCTTGGGCTGGGGCGTGATCGGGCTTTTGATGGCGGCCGGGTTTTCGTCGGACGCGCTGGCGGTGATCGGGGTCGGGCTTAAATCCCTGCTGCCGATGCTGCCGCTGATCCTGGTCTATTTCCTCTGCGGCCTGATGATCTACGCCGCGATCTTCCTCGGCATTGGCGCCACCACCAACTCGCTGCCCGACGCGCAGGCACTGATCGGACCGGCCTCGATGATCATCTTCCTGCCCAACATGCTGATCGGCGCGCTGGTGCAGGACCCCAACGGCACCCTGGCGCAGGTGCTGTCGTGGATTCCGATCTACACGCCGTTCTTCATGCTGGTGCGGCTGCCGTTCCATCCCGCCGCATTCGAACTATGGGCGACGGCGGGCCTGACGCTTCTCACCACGGTCCTTTTGGTGCGCCAGATGGGCCGCATCTTCGCCCGTCACGTGCTGACGACCGAACGCCCGCCGAGCTTCGCCGGTTTGATCCGGCAGATGTTCCGCAGCCCCAAGGTGTGATAGAAAGCTCTATAATCATATAAATGAGGAAGCGTTCTATGCGGCTGGCATTCTCCCTGGCTTTGACGGCCTTAACCGCGGCGGCATCGGCCGCGCCTCTGTCGGTTCTCGATCGCAACGGCGCCAGCGTGGCGGTGGAGGCATACGGCCCCAATGTGGTCCATGTCGTAATCTCCTTCGATAAGGGGCAGGCCATGGCCGGGCCGGGTTACGGCATCCTGGCCAAGAACGCCGACAACAAGCCCTTCAAGCATGCGGCCGATGCGGGGGGCGACCATTTCGCCTCCGCCGCCCTGAAACTCACCATTCCGGCTGAGAAACCGCACACCCCGAGCGCGATGGAATTGCGCTTTGCTCCGCTGCTGCCGTCGGTCCGGGTGGAAGTCGCCGACGCCGCGGGCAAACCGCTGGCGAACATGACCGGCTGGGAAATGGCGCCTTATGAGGTGACCGGCGAGAAGACCTTCCAGATCGGCGCCCGCTTCGCCGCTGCGCCCGACGAACATTTCTACGGCCTCGGCCAGAACCAGGACGGCATCCTCGATTTGAAGGGCCGCACCATCGACTGCAAGCACTGGTACGACGCCCCCACCGGCGAGACCGTCTGCGTGCCGTTCCTCTATTCGTCCAAAGGCTATGCCATCGTCTGGGACAACCCGTCCGAGACGACCGTGTCGGCGGGCATTTTCGGCTCGACCCATATCACCTCGAAAGTCGGCGAACGGGTGTCGTTCTTCGTCATCACCGGCACGCCGAAAGAGATCTATGCCGGTTATGCCCGCCTCACCGGCAAGACGCCGATTCCGCCCAGGGCGGCGTTCGGCCTGATCCAGTCGAAGGCGCGGTTCGAGAGCCAGAACGAGGTGTTGTCGGTCGCCGACACCTATCGCAAGAAGCAGTATCCGCTCGATGTCATGGTGGTGGACTGGTTCTACTGGACCAAGATGGGCCAGCTCGACATCGATCCGGCCCAGTTCCCCGATGCCGATGCGATGAACAAGCATCTGCACGACAACGGCATGCGCTCGATCATTTCGGTGTGGCCGCGGTTCGAAAAGGACGGGCGCTATTTCGCCGAACTCGACAGCAAGGGCTGGTTCCTCAAGAACAAGGACGGCAAGACCCAGGACGGCCTGCCGTTCCGCTCCGACCGCGTCGGCGCGCTGATCGATTCCACCAATCCCGAAGCGCGCAAATGGTACTGGGAGCACATGCGCGACAACGTGTTGGCGCACGCCTTCGATTATCCCTGGCTCGACGAGACCGAGCCGGATCTGGTGCCGGACGGGTTCTTCTATTCCATCGGCACCGGCGACCGCTTCCACAATCTCTATCCGCTGGTGCATGTCGAAGGCGTCGCCGATGGCCTGCGCGCCTGGAAGCCCAACGAGCGCGTCCTGATCCTGTCGCGTGCCGCCTATCTCGGCAGCCAGCGCACTGGCGCTCTGTTCTGGTCGTCCGACATCCCCTCCACCTGGGAAGCCTTGCAGCGGCAGATTCCGACCGGCCTCAACATGACCGCCTCGGGCATTGCCTACTGGGGCAACGATATCGGCGGCTGGCAGAACGTGCCGCCGGTCTCATCGACCGACCGCGCGCCGCTGATCGATCCCAAAGGCTCCGAGACGGTGGTCGGGCAAAACCGCGATTATCCCGAGCTCTTGGTGCGCTGGTTCGAATACGGCACCTTCCTGCCGACCTTGCGCATCCATGGTCAGCGCAGCGCCACCGACATCTGGTCCTACGGTCCCGCTGCCGAGCAAATTCTCGCCAGCTATGACAAACTACGCTACCGCCTGATCCCGTATCTCTATTCCGCGGCCAAAGAGACCTACGACACCGGCATGCCGTTCATGCGGCCGCTGTGGATGGATTTCGCGACCGATCCGAACGTTGCCAATCTCGGCACCGAATACATGTTCGGCCCTGCGCTCTTGGTGGCGCCGGTGACCGAACAGGGACAGACGACGAAACATGTCTATCTGCCCGCTGGGACCGACTGGTACGATTTCTGGACCGGCAAGAAAGAAGCGGGCGGGCGCTGGGTCAGCGTTGCGGCGCCGATCGATCGTATTCCGGTGTTCGTCAAGGCCGGTTCGATCCTGCCGCTCGGTAGCGACGTGCAGTCCACCGCCGAAAAGCAGACCATCGCCGAGATCAAAGTCTATCCCGGCGCCGATACCAGCTTCACGCTCTACGACGACGACGGTCACACCTACGCTTACGAGAAGGGCAAAGGCGTCAAAACCGCGAAGCTGGTCTGGAACGATAAGACCAGGAAACTCACTGGCCACGCCGCGCCGGTGGAGATCGTCGGCAACTGAGCCCCGCTCCCCTAAAAATGCCAATGGCCGGTCCTTCGACCGGCCATTGTTGTTTTCAGCGGGCGCCTTGCGCCTTACGGGCGCCGGGTGACGACGGACCTTTGCGATGAGTCCGGTGCTTCGGCTTCTGAGCGCCGGCTTCGTTCGGGCGCTGCTCCTGCCGCTGGCCGGGACGGCCCTGGGCGCGGGGCTTGCCGCGGAACGGACGCTTCTTGGCGTAATCGCGCGACGGCGGCGGTTCGGCCGGCAAGGGCTCGCCCGCGGCGACGGCGATCTTCTGTTTGGTTAGGCGTTCGATATCGCGCAGGAATGCGGTTTCGGAGCCGTCGCAGAAGCTGATGGCAACACCGGTCGCGCCCGCGCGTGCGGTACGGCCGATGCGATGGACATAGCTTTCCGGCTCGTTGGGCAAATCGAAATTGATGACGTGGCTGATTTCGTCGATGTCGATGCCGCGCGCCGCAATGTCAGTGGCGACCAGCACGCGGGCTTCGCCCGACTTGAAATCGGCCAGCGCCCGCTGGCGGGCGTTCTGCGATTTGTTGCCATGGATGGCGGCCGAGGCGATGCCGCTCTTCTCCAGCACTTCAGCAACGCGGTTGGCGACATGCTTCATGCGAGTGAAGACGATCACGCGCGACAGGCTGCGATCCTGCAACAGCTTGACCAGCAGCGTGCGCTTGTCGCCGGCCGGCACGAAATAAACGCGCTGATCGATATTCTCCGCCGTGCGCTGGGGCGGGCTGAGGTCGATGCGATGGGGCTGGTGCAGCAAAAAGCGGCCGAGTTCTTCAACATCCTTCGGCATGGTGGCCGAGAACATCATCGAATGGCGCTCTTTCGGCAACGCGGCTTCGATTCTGCGGATATCGCGGATGAAGCCCATGTCCAGCATGCGGTCGGCTTCGTCGAGCACCAAGTGGGTGACGCCGTCGAGCCGCACCGTGCGCTGGTTCATGTGATCGAGAAGACGGCCCGGCGTGGCGACCAGAATGTCGACACCGGCTTCGAGCGCCTTCTTCTGCGGCCCGATCGAAACGCCGCCGACCGTGACCACCGCGCGCACATGCGAATGGCGGCTGTAGGTGCGGATGTTTTCGTAGATCTGGATGGCGAGTTCGCGGGTCGGGGCGAGGATCAGTGCCCGCACAGATTTCGGCGCCCGCGAGCCATGCTGGCGCATCAACAGCGCCATCATCGGCAGCGCGAAGGCGGCGGTCTTGCCGGTGCCGGTCTGGGCGAGCGCGAGCACATCGCGCCCTTGCATGATTTCGGGAATGGCCGCGGCCTGGATCGGCGTCGGCTGGTTGTAGCCGGCCTCGTCGAGGGCGGAGAGAATAGTATTAGGAAAGCCGAAAGCCTGGAAATTGGCTTCAGTCACAGAAAGTCCTTTATACGCGTGAATGTCGGGCGGCCGTCAGGCGCGCGCGGGATCAGCGTGGTTGCCGCGTCCCATGCACGAGAGGATGAACGGAAGGTTTTGAAACTCGCAAAAGCCCGAAAACGGGCGACGTGCACCGCGAGTGGGCGATGCTGTACCTGTGCAGCGTATGCTTTGTCAACTAAGGCCGAACCGTGACCACCGCGCGGCGATAGGCGACGAGGGACGGCGTGCCGTTGTCCCGCACTTCCAGGATCACATGCACTTCGCGCTCCGGCCCTTGTCCTGGCCAGCCCGACGCGGGCTTGGGCACAACCAGCGACGCGTGCTGCGGATCAGTGATCGTCAGCTGGGGATCGCACGACGGCGACCCGGCTTCGTTGTAGATCCACCACTTGTAAGTGAGCGCGTTCTTGTCCGGATCCGATGAGCCGGTTGCGGTCAGTGCGACGGGCTCGCCGAATTTGGCGTCGATGCGGATGGGCGCAAAAGATTTGTCGCCATTCAGCACCGCCACCGGCGCGTGATTGGCATCCTTGAATTTGGGACTCAGCGTCCAGGCGATGCGGGCGGCGAAATCGTTCTGATAATCCGCGCGCCAGCGCCAGATCGAAGCCTGGTTGGAGTTGGTGCTCTTGCCGTCGACGCCGGTCACGGTGTCGTTGGCGTTCGAATGCAGCCCGTATTGCGGCGCCACTTTGCCGTAGCGTCCGCCCCAGCCGCCCCATTCGGGATGGGCCGGATCGGCAAGCCCGCGCGCCATCAGATTGAGCACCGACGGCGTGTCGCCTTCCATGATCCAGATGTGATGCGGATAGAGCGTGCCCAGCGGGCCTTTGCGGATATGGGCGTCGAGCCAGTCGTTGGTGACGAGGCGCGTATCCGGTCCGGTCATATGTTCGGCTTTGGGATCGTCGTGCACTTCGCCGGAAATGCCGGTCCAGGTGGCGCTGCCGTATTGGCTGAAGGCGTTGATCGAGGCGATCCAAACGAGTTCGGGGAAATTCACCCGCGCCCACGGCCCGGCATCGTCCTGATCGGAAATCGAATAGACCCGCAGCTTGGCGACGAAGGCCTTTACTTCAGTCGGCGTCCGCGTTGCGCGCACGTGATAGAGCGCCTGGGCGAGATCGACACTGCCGCCCCAGTTCACCACCCATAAGGGGCGCGGATCGGGCTTATCGGCCTCCTGGATGATCCAGTTCGAGCCTTCGGTATCGAAGCCGTCACCGACATAGGCAACGCCGTAATGCGGCTGGCCCTTTTTGACGAGTGCCCTGAGCGCGTCGGCTTCAGGATAGGCTTTGTCGTGGGCGCGCAGATTCTTCAGTACCTTGGCGTAGCCATCGATGCGCTCATAGAAGAGTTCGGGGTGGATGACGGCGCGCTGCCAGGTCGAGGTGGAAGCCACCAGGCCTTTGACATCGATCTGGTTGGAGTAGGTCAGAAGCCGCACGAAGCTTTCGGAATCGTCCGGCTCGTTGCCGATGTCGGAGACCACGATCAGCCGGGGTTTGACCTCTTCGGCGGCGGCCGGGGCCACCAGCCCCGCGACAAGTCCCAGAACCAGCACTGCTTTTTTCATGACCGCCTCCTGCCGAAAGACCTTACCCGGGGCGCGGCCAAGATGAAATCCGCGTCACCGTCCTTGAAGGCGGCGGTCACGGTTCCTATCTCAGAAAGGCTGTAGTTCCGTGGGTGTCGCCCGTCCCTTTGTTCGCTGCTTGGGGGCGGGCGACGCTTATTTGGGACTCTCGGCTCCCCAGAAAGGCGGGCCCCCCAGCAGAAACAACCGAGCAGGCAAACGAAAAGGCCGCCTGAAACGTCTCAGACGGCCCCTGTATCCACAGCGGCTTGCCTAAATGGCAGGCGTGCTTATTTCGGGAGCAGGCCTTCGCGCTGCAGGCGCTTGCGCTGGAGCTTGCGATAGCGGCGGATCGCTTCGGCGCGTTCACGGGCCCGCTTCTCGCTCGGCTTTTCATAGTGGCCGCGCAGCTTCATTTCGCGGAAGATGCCTTCGCGCTGCATCTTCTTTTTCAGGGCCTTGAGGGCCTGGTCGATATTGTTGTCGCGAACGATGATCTGCAAAGGCGAACTCCTGGAGCCGTTTCTGTGAGGGGCGGCTATATAACGGAAGGGTTATCACGAGTCCACATGACCGCGGCAAAACGTCTGTCTTTTTCGCGGGTTTGCTGCTCCCCTGTGGCGCGTTTTCCTGCTTCGCACCGCGTTCTGGTCGAGGGCAGCGCAATGGCCTGGATCGAACTTGCTAAGCACCTGAAAAGAAAGAGCTTATCATGGCTATTCTGAAGATCGCACGGATGGGTCATCCGGTTCTCGCCGGGATTGCCAGCCCGGTTGCCGACCCCACCGCGCCCGAAATTCGGCGTCTGGTCGCAGATATGCTGGAAACGATGATCGACGCCAATGGCGCCGGACTGGCGGCACCGCAGGTGCATGTACCGCTTCGCGTGGTGGTGTTTCAGGCCCCCGCCGATCGCAACGACGGCCTCACCGACGAAGAGCGCTTCGAAGCCACCGCGCCGCTCACGGTGCTGATCAATCCCGAAATCGAAATCCTCGGGCCCGAGCGCGAAGCCGGCTGGGAAGGCTGTCTGTCGCTGCCAGGCCTTAGGGGTGTGGTCGAGAGATCGAGCCATGTCCGTTATCGCGGCGTCGATCATGAAGGTCATCCCATCGAGCGCATCGCCAAGGGCTTCCATGCCCGCGTGGTGCAGCACGAATGCGACCATCTCGATGGCATCTTGTACCCGCAGCGGATGAGCGATCTCAAAAAGTTCATTTTCGAATCCGAAGTCCGGCATTGGCTGCCGAAAGAAGAGCCGGACGACGAGTCGAAGGAAGAGCCCAAGGAAGAGCCCAAGGAAGAGAAGGCAGAAAAGTAAGTACGCACTGCATGGCGGCAGTGCGGCGGCCATGCTTTCCCAAGGGCAAGAACAAGCGCACACTCGCTTCGCTCCAAGGGGGAGGCTGGTATGCGCGTTCTCAGGAATTGCCTGGGTCTTGCCGCGTGCGCATTGGTCCTTTGTCCGACCAGTGCGATGGCCCGACAGCTGGCAATTGCCACGGTTACTCCACAAGGCGTTGCTTGCATTTTCACCCCGGCCTGCGCGGTCACGGTGACCGATACGACCGGTGCTTTCACATTGTTCGGTAATGGCGGTCGCGGCACGCTTCTGGTCCGCACCTATCCCGGTTTGCCGGGCACTCGGGCGGCCGGGCTGACCGGCTATTCGCTGTTCATCAACATGCGCAGCGATACCTCGCTCGGGATCGCCAATTGCGTCGAGAAGCTGACGATCGACACCGGCCCGGTTGCGACGGTGAACTACACCGGTCCGCCGGCGGAAGTCTTCGTGGTCGGCGCCTCGGGCGGGGCGGGGCTGTCGCGGGTCGATCAGACCGGGTCGAAAGTGACGTTCACCTTCGCCAAGCCGGTGTGTCCGCCGCCGAGCCGCATGACCGAAAGCCTCTATTTCGGCTTCGCGGCCAAGGGCGCCCCGGTTCCCGGCAAGGTGCAGATCATCGGCACCCACGGCACGACCGATGTGACCGTGCGCATTCCCACGCACTGAGAGCATTCGGTGCTGGCGTTTCCTCAAACGGGCACGGATAATCGCCGTGTCCGTTGAAGGATTGCGTTTGTGCCGATCGATCCAGAGCTTGATGCCGCGCTGGCGGCCGCGAAGGAATTCACCCCCGATCTGGTGGAGCGCTGGTCGCATGCCGTCGATGTCGAGATGGTCGCCGCGCTTGAAGCGCTCGATTTGAACGCCATGCCGGTGCGCAAGCGCATCCGCACCGCCGTCCTCACCCGCCTCGCGATTCTGAAGCCGCACAAACAAACCGCGCGCCGTGCAGCGCTGTATCTCGCTTCCCCGCTGCAGATGCCGCTGGCCTTGCGTCTCGTCGCGGCGACGGCGGATGCGATGTGGCGTGCGGCGCACGATACATCCACCGATTTCAACTGGTATACGAAACGCACGATCTTAGCTGCCGTTTATACCGCCACTGAAATCGCCTGGTTCGGCGACGACACGCCCGACGAAAGCGCCACCGCGCGCTTCCTCGATGCCCGCATCGAAAACGTCATCCAATACGAGAAACTGAAAACCCGCGTCCGCGCCGCCTGTCAGCCGATAAGGACCCAGTCATGAAGACATTTGTCGCAGCGCTGCTGGCGCTGATTTATGTTACCGGTAACGCCATGGCCGACGATCTGACCCAGTCCAAAGTGTTCCGCCGCGATGACGCGCCCGCCCGCGCCTTTGCCAACGGTGGTGGCGCCCGCGACTTGATTCTTGGGGTGCTGAAAAGCGGCGAAGCCGTGAAGGTGCATGAATCGATGCAGCCCGAAGGCGCCGAACCCAATCCGTCCCATGTCATCACCCATTCCGAATTCATCATTGTCGGTGAAGGCACACTCGCTTTCATTCACGACGGCATGACCGAGACCGCCGGGCCGGGCGACGTCCTCTATGTTGCTCAGGGTACGGATCATCAGGTGCGCAACGTCGGCAAAGGCCCTGTCAAATACGCCATCGTGTCGATCGGCGGTGACATCAAACCGAAATAGGATGCAGTCATGGAAAACCTCGACCGCCGCAATCTGTTCGCCGTGATGTCGGCCCTTGCCGCCGCCGGTCTTGCCGGGTCTGCCGGAGCCGGCGAGCCGACGTTGTCGCAATCAAAAGTGCTGCGTTACGCCGATCTGCCGGTGCGCAAGTTTGACAACGGCAGCGAGCAGCGCCGCGTTCTGATCGGCACGCTGCCGACCGGCGAGTTTCTCGAAGTGCACGAAACGCTGATGCCGGCCGGACAGATGCCGCATCCGCCGCACAAGCATCCCAACAGCGAGATGCTGTTCATCCAGACCGGCGCCGTCGAATACATCGACGAGACCGGCAAGCACATTCCCGCCGGTCCCGGCGACATCGTCTTCACCGCTTCGAACCAGATGCACGGGTTGATCAATCCCGGCACGGTGCCGGCGACCTACATCGTGGTCTCGGTTTCGAAGCAGTTGCCCGAGGGCTGAAGTTATTCTTCCGGACTCTCCGGAACGGAATCGGTCTGCTTCTGGCGCCACGCCTTGAGGCGCGTGTTGAGCTCGGCATCCGACAGCGCCAGCATCGCGGCAGCGAACAGCGCCGCGTTCTTGGCTCCGGCATCGCCAATCGCAAACGTCGCGACCGGAATGCCGCCCGGCATCTGAACGGTGGACAAGAGGCTGTCCATGCCCTTCAAGGACTTCGATTCCATCGGCACGCCCAGCACCGGCAGATGGGTGAGGCCCGCCATGACGCCGGCCAGATGCGCGGCACCGCCGGCCCCGGCGATGATCAGCTTGAGACCGCGCCCCTCGGCGCCCCGGGCATACGCGAACGCCCGGTCGGGCGTGCGGTGAGCGGATATGACTTTGACTTCGTAGGAAATTTTCAGCGCGTCGAGGGTCTCGGCGGCTTTCTTCAGGACTGGCCAGTCCGAAGCACTTCCCATGATCAATCCAACCTGCGGCATTCTTGCACCTCCGAATCGGCGACGGGCTTTATAAGAGCGCGCAAAGTGCGGGGGAAGCGCTGCTGTTAACCTTTTATTGGTGATCTTGAGGGAAAAGTTAACGGTACGGTGCAGAGGACGCGATGAAGGTCGAGAAAACCAGCCCTTATGCCGGGGTTCGCGCTGTCGGTGCGGCGGCCTATGCCCGCCGGGCTGAGGCTGCTGAGACCATTCAGCCGACGGCGCCGGTCGCGGCGACCGCGAGCGTGCTCGGCATTCCCGAAGGCGAATTCACGCCGCGCGTGCGCGACGCCATTCTCACCCTGATGGGCGAAGTCGACAATCTGCGCCACGAACTGCAGGCGACGCGCGAACGGTTGGAACAAGCCGAACGCACCGCCGATCAGGACCATCTGTTACCGTTGTTGAACCGCCGCGCTTTTGTGCGCGAACTGACGCGCTACATCTCGTTCGCGGGCCGTTACGGCACCCCGGCGACGCTGCTCTATTTCGATCTCGACGGCTTCAAGCAGGTCAACGACACCTATGGCCATGCCGCCGGCGACGCGGTGCTGGCTCATTTTGCCGACACCCTGATGGCCCAAACGCGCGACAGCGACGTGGTCGGCCGTCTCGGCGGCGACGAGTTCGGTGTCCTCTTGGCGCACGCCAATCTCGAGCAGGGCCGCAAGAAGGCCGACCTCCTGGCCCAGAAGCTCGAGGAGCAGCCGACGATGTGGCACGGCCAGCCGATCCCGATGAGCTTCTCGTATGGGGCCTTCGAGCTGAAGGGCGACGACACCCCCGATCTCGCCATGGCGCGCGCCGACGAGGCGATGTACGCGCACAAGAAAACCGGGCGTTGAATCTTAACTCAGCAATAACCGTACAGCCGTACAGTACTCCCCATACGTGTGTGGGGGAGTCCATGGATCTTTCCGTTTCCAGCGCCGCGAATGCGACGGTCTACAACGCCGCCAACAGGGCCGCAGGCAGCGATAGCGATGCCGCCGAGACGAGCCGCAACGATCTCGTGGCGGGGCTGAAGCAGGCGCTGCCGGGGCTCACGGTCGCGGTCGCCGAGCCGCCCGAGGACGAGAAGGAACAGGAAAAGCAGCTCCGCAACGGCTCGATGCCGAATGTGCTGATCCATCCCGACGCCGCCAAGCGCATGCAGTCGGACCCGGCGTTCCGCGACAGCATCATTGCCGCGATCAAACAGGATCAGAAGGAAAACGGCGCCGGCACCGTCCACCAATACCAGGGCCAGAAGATCGAGACGCTCGCCCACTCGACCGTGGTCGAGAAGGACGGCACCATCAACAGCTGCACCTTCTCCAAGTCGACGACCTCGACGGACGATCACGACAGCAAAAGCAACGGTCTGGTCGACAAGCTGAAGGGCAAGCTCAAGCAGCAGATGGACAGCGGCAAGCTCTCGAACGAGCGCTATCAGGCGGCCATTCAAAAAGCCGAAGCGTTGAGCGCCCAAGGCAAGAGCGAAGAGGAGATCGCCGCCGCGCTGCGCGAAACGCTGCTATCCGCGCTCGGACCCAATGATGATCCCTCGGTCGGCATCGAAACGACGGTCTAGCCGCGTTAGGCGATGATGTCTGGTAGCAGCTGGTTTTCGATCTTGGTGATCTGATCCTTGAGCTGCAGTTTTTTCTTCTTCAGCCGTGTCATCTGCATGATGTCATGGGTCGGACCCAGGGCATCGATCGCGGCATCGAGGTCGCGGTGTTCCTGGACCAGTTCCGCTAGCTTGGCGCGCAGGGCGACCTGTTCCGGACGAGTGACTTCAGAGGTCATCTTTTGCTTTCCGGGTGTTCGAGGGGGCCGGGTTCCAGCGTTTGGCCGGGGCCCAAGTATAACCGAAACAATCAAGAATACGCCCGACGAAATGATCGACCAGGTCTTCCAGACTGTGGGGCGAAACATAGAAGGCCGGCACCGGCGGCATGATGATGGCGCCCATTTCGGTGAGCGCCGTCATGGTCCTGAGGTGGCCGAGATGAAGCGGGGTTTCGCGCACCGCCAGAACCAGCCGGCGGCGCTCCTTCAACGTGACGTCGGCGGCACGGGTCAAAAGCGAGGCGGTGACGCCGGTGGCGATCTCGCTCATCGAGCGGATGGAACAGGGCGTCACGGCCATGCCGAGCACCGGGAACGAGCCCGAGGCGATGCGGGCCCCGACATCCCCCGGGGCATAAGTGGCGTCGGCCTTGGCCAGAACGGACTTGAGCGGGATTTGCGTTTCCAAGCCGATGGTCAACTGGGCGGCCTTGGACACCACCAGATGTGACTCGATCCCAAGGTCCTTACAGGCGTCCAATAGGCGGATGCCGTAGACCACGCCGGAGGCGCCCGAAATGCCGATCACGAGGCGCGGCGGAACCGCTTCGCTGCGCTCGTTTTTCCCGCTCTTGGATACTTTATTCCCCATGGTTGAACGTCTTTACAGGTCGGAAGGGATGGGAGGAAGAGCCTCGTGACAGATCGGTGACTTGGTGCTTTACTTTCTCCACCGATAAGCAAGAGGTGCGTGAATGGCACTCCAGGGACATATCGAAGAGTTGTCCGAAAAGCATAAGAAACTTGAAGAACTTATCGAAAACGAGATGACCCATCCGGATTGGAACGAGTACCGGATCGCGGCGCTCAAAAAACAAAAACTCAGATTGAAGGACGAAATCGAAAAGCTCAGAAGCGACGTCCACTAGCTGGCTCTGATCGCTTCGGTTCAGGCCTGAGCGTTGATTGCCGGAACGGCGTGCCTACCTTTCGAGGTGGTGCATACGGTTCCTGATGATCGCGAACAGTCCCGCGGCCAACACCAGAAATAAGGCCGAGGCCGCGAACGCGGCGCCGGGGAAATAGACCGGCGCCTTGGGGCCTGAAAACCAAGCGAACAGATTGCCAAGCAAGAGTGGCGCGAACACGCTGGTCAGGCTGCCGCCGCTGGTCAAGGCACCCTGCAACTCACCCTGGCTTTTGGGGCCGACCGCCTCCGCCAGGATGGCGTTGATCGACGGCATCACCAGGCTGATGAGGCCGAACGGCACCATGAAGGCGTAGATCATCCACGCCTTGGTCGCGATGGCGTAGCCGAAGAACGACAGCGCGCCGCCGGTCAGCCCGATATAGACCGAGCGATTGGCGCCGATGCGGCGGCTGAGCCGCGGCAGCAGTGAATACGACACGGCGGTCACGACGCCGACGCCGACCAGCGCCCAGCCGACTTCGCGCGGGCCCCAGCTGAATTTGAGCATCGTGTAATAGCTGAACACCGTCGGATTGGCGTCGTGCGCCATCCGCATCAGGATCAGCACGCCACACATCGGCAGCACCACCGGATAGCGCTTCAGCACCATCAGAGCGCCGAGCGGATTGGCGCGCCATAGTTCGAATTTGCGCCGGTGGTCTTCCGGCAAGGTCTCTTTGAGGACGACGAGGCCGTAGATCGCGTTCGCCGCCGCCAGTCCTGCGGCGACGAAGAATGGCAGCCTGAGACCATAATGGCCGAGCATGCCGCCGAGCGCCGGACCGATGATGAAGCCGAGCCCGAAGGCGGCGCCGATCATGCCGAAATTCTGCGCCCGCTTTTCCGGCGTCGAGATGTCGGCGATATACGCCGCCGCGGTGGTGAAGCTGGCGCCCGCCATGCCCGACAGAACGCGCCCGGCGAACAGCCAGCCGAGCGTCGGCGCCCATCCCATGATGGTGTAGTCGATGCCGATGCCGACCAGCGACAGGATCAGCACCGGGCGCCGCCCGAAGCGGTCGCTCAAATTGCCCAAGAGCGGCGAAAACAGGAATTGCATTCCGGCATAGGCGAACATCAACAGCGCGCCGATACGGGCCGCTTCGTCCATACCGGTATGACCGAGGGTGGCGATCAGCTTGGGCAAAATCGGCAGGATCAGGCCGAGCCCCATCACGTCGATCAGCATGGTGATGAAGATGAAGACGATCGCGTGCTTGTTGGGGGGCTGTTCCATATCGGCTGTGTCGCTGGGGAGTGGCGTGCGCAAAAGTGCAGGCGGTTTTGCGCGAAAACGCCGCGACAATCAAATAGAGCGGCGCACGCTGGCAGAGCCGTCCCGGCGGCGCAAGCCTCAACCGGCGGTAGCCTCGAGTTTGGCGCGGGCTTCGGCTTCGACCACGCTCCACGGCCGTTTGCCGTCGAACGCGATGCCGACGAGGACGAATTTGGCGAGGCCGCTGTCCGACGTGAGTGGGGCGCAGAGATATTCGGCGACCATATAGGATTTGTCGAAGGTATCGGCGCGCAACAACAGCCGCACCGGCTTCTGCGACATGAGCGCGACATCGGCGAGGCCGTACCAGCGGTCGAGGAATTTCTCCGGCACGACTTCGTCGACATACTTTCCGGTAAGCTCGCCGTAATATTGCACGATGCCGCTGCCCATCAGGCGGACGCGATAGCGCCGCTGCGGCCCGTCGCCGATGCGCTCGTAAAGTGCGATGGCGCGCATGAAGGGCTGCAGCTTGCGCGCGGTCATGGCGCTTCGTGCCGGAATGCCGTCCTTGGCCTCGTTTTGCCACAGCGCCAGAAGCTCGGACAGCATGGTGTGATCGAAGGCGCAGGTGTCGTCTGCGAGAATCGGCCACGCGCCACGGGTCGCCGCCTCGTTGAAGGCTGCGGCGGTGGCAATCTCGGCCGGGATGATCTTTGGTAAGGGTGGCATACGAATATCCCATGCGGCATACCGTATCCGGACTATTTCATGGAAATGCGTTATCGCCGCAGCCGCTCAGACGTTCGCGTAGAGCGTGCAGCGATGCAAGGCTCGTTTGCTCCGGTGACGCTGCGGCGGGTGCCGCTCACATCGCAAGCGTTGCACGGGAAGCACGGGCGGACGCGTCCGGGCCGCCGGATTTGCAGACAGCGGCCGCAGGCGGCATGGACGAACGGCGCTGCGGTTGCTAGGAAGACTGCAACCTTTGAGGGACTGCGGAATGGTTGACGAGACGGCGGGCGCTCGCACCGGTCTTATTCGCCGGGGTTATGCCTGGATGATGCAGAGGGCCCAGGGTCGCAACGCCTTGTGGGCCCTGGCCGCGTTCGCCTTCGCCGAGGCCTCGTTCTTCCCGATTCCGCCCGACGTCATGCTGCTGCCGATGATGGTGGCCAACAAGAAGCGCGCCTTCCGGCTGGCCGCCTGGTGCGCCCTGTGGAGCGTGATCGGCGGCTGCTTCGGCTATGCCATCGGCATGTTCTTCTGGGATACCGCCGGGCAGTGGATCATCCATGCCTTCCATATTTCCCAGGCCAAGGTCGACCATGTCCGCGACCTCTATCAATCCAACGCCTACTGGATCGCGATCCAGGGTCTGACGCCGATTCCGTTCAAGCTGGTGACGATCTCGTCGGGCCTCGCCGGCGTGTTCTTCCCCTACTTCCTGTTCTTCGCGGCGCTGGCGCGTTCGGTGCGTTTCATCGTGATCGAAGGCCTCCTGGTCCACTATTTCGGCGACCAGGCCAAGGCGGTGCTCGACAAGTATATGGAAATCGCCTTGGTGATTTTCCTGATTGCGGTGGCGGCGGGAATCCTGCTGGTTGTGCTGGTATAGACGCTCCGGTCATCAATCCGCCGCAGCGCGGAGCGATGGGTCACGTCCATGGTGCCACAACTCGCCTCGATTGCCGCGATTCTGTTCACGACGCTGATTTTTCTCAGCGGCAACGGCCTGCTCAACACGCTGATTCCGGTGCGCGCCCATATCGAGGGCTTTTCGACGCTCGCGATCGGCGTCATCGCGTCGGCCTATTTCGCCGGGTTCCTGATCGGCTGCTTCACCGGACCGCGCTGGCTCGCCCGCGTCGGGCATGTGCGGACGTTTTCGGTGTGCGCCGGGCTCTGCGCCGCCGCCGCCCTGACCCAGTCGATCATCGTCGCGGTTCCGAGCTGGATCATCCTGCGCGCGGCGTTCGGCTTTGCCGCCGCCAACATCTACATCACGCTGGAAAGCTGGCTTAACGACCGCGCCCGCAACGAGACGCGCGGAGTGATCTTCTCGTCCTATCTCGGGGTGAATTTCGCCGGCCTGATGATCGGCCAGCTGCTGTTCGCCACGGCGCGGCCGTCGAGCTTCGTGCTGTTCTCGATGGCCTGCATCTTCTTCGCGCTCTGTCTGGTGCCGGTCGGGTTGACCGATCTGAAACAGCCGGCGCCGGCGCCGGTGCCGAAACTGAGGCCGTGGAATCTGTTCAAGATCTCGCCGGTGGGCGTCGCCGGCTGCATCACCGTCGGCCTCGCCAATAACGCGGTGTGGGCGATGGCGCCGGTCTATGCCCAGTCCGAGGGGCTGTCGCCCGGCGGTGTTGCCCTGTTCATGGTCGCCTTCACCCTCGGCGGGATGCTGGTGCAGTTGCCGGTCGGCCGGCTGTCCGATTACGTCGACCGGCGCTGGGTGATTGCCGGAACCTGCGCTTTGGCGTCGGCGGCCGGCATCGGCATCGCCTTGTTCGGCGGCCACGGCAATCTCAACCTGATGTGCATCACGTTCGGCGCCTTCGGCGTCCTGATGCTGCCGCTCTATGCCCTCTCGGTCGCCCATGCCAACGACCGCATGCCACGCGGGTCCTTCGTCGAGGCTTCGGCGACGCTGTTGTTGCTCAACTCGATCGCGTCGGTGATCGGGCCGACCTTTGCCGCCTCGGTGATGGACCGCTTCGGCGCTCCGGCGCTGTTCTACTTCACCGCCGCCGTGCATGCGGCGATGCTGGTGTTCACGGTGGTGCGGCTCGGCGTGATGAAGCCGGCCGGCATGCGCGAGCGCTTCACCCCGATGCCGCCGTCGCCGGTGACAGCCGAACTCGATCCCCGCACGGTCGAGAAACAAACCGCGGACTAAAGCTTTCCCAAACGAAAATCGCCACGGCCACTGCGAGAGCAGCCATGGCGAGATAACGCCAGGGGAATCGGGACGCTTAATTCAGCGTCTGCGTCAGTTCGGCGATGCCGAGCAGGGTGACCATGCGGCCGTCACGCACGGCGATGCCTTCGACGTAGTGGCTGGAGGCGTCGTTCTGCATCATTTCCGGCGGCGGCTGGATATCATCGCTGCTGACGCTGATGATGTCCGACACCGCATCGACCAGAAGACCGGTCTGGCGGTGGTCGGTATCGATCACGATGATGACGTTCTTGGGAGTGACTTCGGTCTGGCCGAGGCCGAGCCGCGCCTTGAGATCGATCACTGGCAGCACGGTGCCCCGGAGATTGATCACGCCGCGCACGTAATTGGGCACGTTCGGCAGCGGTGTGGTGTCGACCCAGCCGCGGATTTCGCGGATCGCCATGATCGGCGAGGCGAACTCCTGGCCGTTGGCGAGGAAGGTGATGTACTGGCGGGTATCGGGTTGCTCGGTCATGTCTCAGAACTCCGTCCAATCGCTGTCCGGCTCGGTTTGGGGTGCAAGCGGGGCGGCTGCCGTCGCAAGCCGCGTCCCGCCTGCTGCCGCGCGGCGTGCCTGGGGATGGCGCACCGGCGGCTTTTTCGTGGGTGTGGTGACGGTACGTGCCGGGAGTTGAGCCGTATCGCCGACCGTGAAGAATCCCACGAGATCCGACAAATTGACTGTTTCGTTGGCCAGACTGCGCGAAGCCGCGGTCGACTCTTCGACCATGGCCGCGTTCTGCTGGGTGACGCGGTCCATCTGGCTGACCGCCACGTTGACTTGCTCGATGCCGGTCGATTGCTGTTCACCGGCCTGGGCGCTCTCGCGCGCCAGGGCGTTGATCAGCGTGACCTGTTCGACGATGTGCTTCAGCGCCGTACC
>JAHFQC010000092.1 GCA_023259375.1 Alphaproteobacteria bacterium | reverse complement strand
CCGGATACGTCCGGGGCCTTTGAGACTCATCAACCTGTGCGCGATCAGCGGCGATTGCCCATCAACGACAGGAGGAACTGGAACATGTTGATGAAGTCGAGATACAGCGCCAGCGCGCCCATGATCGCCATCTTGCCGGCCACCGCTTCGTTGCCGCCGACCTGATAGTACATCTCCTTGATGCGCTGCGTGTCGTAGGCGGTCAGGCCCGCGAAGATGCCGACGCCCGCCACCGAAATCACCCAGCTCATCATGCTCGAGTGCAGGAAGATGTTGACCACCGATGCGATGATCAGGCCTACCACGCCCATGAACAGGAACGATCCGATGCCGGACAGGCTTTTCGACGTGGTGTAGCCGTAGAGGCTGAGGGCGCCGAACGCCGCCGCGGTGATGAAGAACACCTGGGCGATGCTCATCGCGGTGTAGAGCAGGAAGATCGACGCCATCGACAGGCCGATCAGGCCGGAGAAGATCCAGAACGCCGCTTGCGCGCCGGCGACGCTCATCCGGTTGAGGCGCATGTTGATGAACAGCACCATGCCGAGCGGCGCGAAGATCACCACCCATTTCAGCGGCGACAGGAACAGCGTCTGGCCGAGGCCGGTGAGGCCCATGCGTCCCGTTTCGGGATCGACGCCGACAGCCATGTTGAAGACGAAGTAGGCGGTCGCGCCCGTCACTACCAGCGCCAGGAACATGAGGTTGTAGACGCGCAGCATGTACTTGCGCAGGCCGGCGTCATAGGCGCCCGCGTCTGTGCGGGTACTGAAGACGCCGCGTTTGGTCTCGAAGTCAGCCATAGGTTTTCCTTCCTTGCGGCCGTCAGAGGCCGTAACATGTCGATAATATCGGGTTTGAAGCGCTCTGGTTCAAGGCTTGGGTGTCAAATTCGCGTGCTCGCCGGATCGACGCAAATGACGCGGCAGGGTAAGAAACATTCTCTCAACTCCGTGGCTTACCGGAATTTCATGTTCAAGCGACTTCTGTCCGTCGGCGGCTTCACGCTGCTGTCCCGCATCACGGGTTTCATCCGCGATATCCTGATGGCGAGCGTGCTCGGCAAGGGCGCCTTGTCCGACGCTTTCTTGGTGGCGTTCCGGTTCCCGAATTACTTCCGCGCTATCTTCGGCGACGGCACGCTCAACCCGGCGTTCCTGCCGCGCTACGCCGCGCTGCACGCCAAGGGCGAACACGAGGCGGCGGCGCGCTTCGGCGACGACGTACTGGCGTGGCAGCTGGCGGTCCAGGCGGTGCTGATGGTGCTGGCGCTGACCTTCATGCCGGCGCTGGTGCTGCTCATCGCGCCGGGCTTTGCCGGGCAGCCGGGGCAGGTGGAACTCGCCGCCACGTTTACCCGCATCACGTTTCCTACGCTGGTTCTCACCGTGGTGGTGGTGCAGCTCTCGGCGATGCTGAACGCGATCGAGAAGTTCTGGGCCGCAGCGGCGTGGCAGAATTTCCTCAATCTGGCGATGATCGCCTGCTTCGTTGCGGCGCCGTTCTTCCCCAACGCGGCATTCGCAGGCGCGTGCGGCGTGCTGCTGGGCGGCATTCTGGAAATCATCTTCATGCTGTGGGCGTCGCGGCGCGAGGGCATCGTGCTGCATTTCCGCCGTCCGCGCGTCACGCCCGAGATCAAGGAATTCTTCAAGGCGGTCGCCGCCGTCACCTTTGGCACCGCCGCCGTCACCGTCTCGCCGTTCGTCGACACCATCATCGCGAGCTTCCTGAAGCCGGGCAGCCTGACGGCGCTGTACTACGGCGACCGCATCAACCAGTTGCCGCTCGGCGTGCTGGGGCTCGCGGTGGGGACGGTGCTGTTGCCCGAAATGTCGAACCGGATCGCCAAGGGCGATGTTACCGGTGCCGATGCCTCGCAGAACCGGGCTGCCGCGCTGGCGCTTCTGCTGGCGCTGCCGTTCGTGCTGGTGTTCCTCGCCATTCCCGACACCATCATGCGGGCGATTTTCGCGCACGGCGCCTTCAACCGCGAAGCGGCCTCGCAGGCGGCGATCGCGCTGATGGCCTATGGCGTCGGCCTGCCGGCGATGGTGCTCGTGCGGATCACGGCGTCGACCTTCTATGCCCGTCACGACACCGCCACGCCGGCACGCTGCACGGTCAGTTCGATTGCCGCCAACATCGCGGTCAAGATCGTGCTGGTGCTCGGCTTCGGACTCGGCATCGAAGGCATTGCGCTCGGCACCGCGCTCGGCGCCTGGGTCAATGTCGGCATGCTGGGATGGTACGGTTGGCGCAAGGGGCTGCTGAAGTTCCAGCCGATCTTCCGTCGCGCGCTGGTGCCGATCGTGCTCGCTGCCGTCGCGGCAGGCGCGGGTGCGTGGGGCGGGGCGCATCTCGTCGGCAGCGCGCATTTTCACGGCAGCCTCAACGATCTACTGTCGCTGGCCGTGGCCGGCGTTCTGGCGGCCATTGGCTACGGTGCCGTGGTGCTGGCCTTCCGGCGGCGGTTGCCGATTACGAGATAACTAGAGCGCATCCCGAAGCCGATAGCGTCAGCGTCTTCGGCGGGAACCGGTTTTCGGACAAGATGCGCGATAGGAAAAGTTATGCGCCTGTTCACGGCCTTGGGGTTGCCCGATGAGATTGCCCGGCCGCTGCTCTTGATGCAGGCGGGGGTTCCCGGCGCGCGCTGGCAGAAGCGCGAGCAGTTGCATTTGACACTGCGCTTCATCGGCGAGGTCGATGGCGCCGAAGCAAATGCCATCGATGATGCGCTGGCAACAATTGCCGTGCCGTCGTTCACCTTGGAACTGAAAGGTGTCGGCAGTTTCGGCGGCAAGAACCCGCGCGATCTGTGGGCAGGCGCGGCGCCGAACGAGGCGCTGGTCCGTTTGAACCGCAAGATCGAAAGCGCACTGCAACGCATCGGGCTCGAACCCGAGGCGCGCAAATTCACGCCGCACGTCACCCTGGCGCGCCTGAAGAATGCACCGCGCGGCGCGGTAATGGACTATCTCACCGATCACGCCCTCTACGCCTCGACGCCGTTCG
The DNA here is from genome assembly GCA_023259375.1 of Alphaproteobacteria bacterium. GTDB lineage: Bacteria > Pseudomonadota > Alphaproteobacteria > Micropepsales > Micropepsaceae > Rhizomicrobium. The sequence continues at coordinate 16,742 of JAHFQC010000092.1, read as the reverse complement.
CGGTGACGGCGTTCTGCCTCTACTCCTCCAAGCTGACCAGCGACGGCAGCATCTACCGGGTGGAGCGGGCTTACCCGTTGGCTTGATCGAATTCGGCCGCGATGGCGTGCGACTCGCCAGCAAGTTCGGCACAGCCCGGCATGTCGGTGTTGGTCGCCGTCAAGGTGCGGAACAGCGATCCGAGATAGTTCGCAAGCGGCGCGATCCACGCCGCCGGCGGGCGTTCGCTTGGCGGCAGTTCGCCGAGACGCGACAACAGGCAGATTGCCGTCGCAGGATCACCTTTGGCGGCGGCGGTGTAGGCGGAACCTATGGCATCCATCGCCAGCGCCGTCGCATCTCTGGCTAGCGGCGTGTCTGGCGCGTGCTCCGCCAGCCGCTGCAGCAGCAGCAATCCGGCGACGATCATCGTGTGATAGCGGCATCCCCATTCCGCTTCGCGGCTGCCGGTTGCGAACACGCCGGCCGTCAGCGGCGGAACGGGAAAGCCTGTATCGAGCAGCGCCAGGCAGGATTCGACGATCACCGCATCCTGCGGGCCGTAAGCAATCCCGACGCACATGCGCGCCAGCACCAGTTCGAATGCGGCGTCGTAATCGCGGGCGGCGAAGGCGCGGCAGAGCGCGATCAGCGTGGTGGCGGCCAGCATCTGCATCCGGTCGTCGGCAAGATCGAGACGCCGGCGTCCGAAGCGCGTGGCAAAGAAGGCGCTGTGGGTGAGGCAGTAGGCGGCGTGCGGCGACGGCGAAAGCCCGCTGTCGGGACGTGCCAGAGCGCTGAGCGCCAGCGCATCCGCTTCGCGCGCGCCGTCGCGCGACCCGTAGGTGCCGAGCGCCTCGGCAATCCAGACGCGGGCTAGTTGTTCGTATGGTTCGGTTTCGTCGTTGCAAGCATCGCGGACGGATTTGTGGTGACGGGCCAGCGCCTGCCGCAGGTCGCCTTCCAAGGCGAGAAAACCGAACGCATGTGCCAGCGTGTCGGACGGCGATCTGAGCGCGCGGGTGAGAAACGTCTTGCTGGCGGCAAAGGTCGCGGCACTGCGCTGAAGCGAGGGCGTCACGGCAACGCCGATCTCCTTCGCCAGATGCAGATACAGGCAGAGTTCGGCGAAAGCCTTGAGGCGAAAATCGAACCGCGCCGGATCGTGCTCTTCGAACGGCACGAACAGATCGGCATACGCCGTCAGCCAGGCATCGGCTGAGGCCAATCCCGTTTCCACGACCGAGCAGGATGCGGCAGTGATCATGCGCACAAAACGCGGCCTGCGCGGGGGGCCACGCAGGCCGTTCAAGTTAGCGTGTCATGATGGGGGCACCGGCGCGATTGAAGGAAATCGCCACGCTGGTCGACACCATGTTCGAGTTGGCGACGCGCTTGATCATCTCGGCCATGCTCAGTTTCTTGAAGTCCTTGCCCAAGACTTCGGTCGCGTCGGTCCATTTGTCGGTGCCGAGGCCCGGCGGGAAGACCGGCTTGAAGATGATGCGCGGATTGTTCCCGCATTGCGGCGGGTCGTCGTCGGGATAGAGGGCCGCCGACCAGCTTTGCGCAAAGGCGAGCAGGGCGGCACCGGCCTTCGGACGCTTCTCGAAGAAGGCGGCCATCTTCAACAGTTCGGCTTTGGCTTCTTTCGCGTTCAACGGCGCCTTCTGAGCCCCAGCGGCGGACGTCAACAAGGCACCCGCGGCACCAGCCGTCAGGAAGAAATTACGACGATGCATGATCCCCTCCATGTGCAGGATTGCGCGTGGGAAGATATACAATTTCTGGTTTCATTGCCAGATGTATGGGCACGTAATAGTTGCGTGTGCGCCGCATTCACGAATAGGAATCGGAAGCCTCGATCTCTGCCATGTCTTCGTCGCTGAGGCCGAAATGGTGGCCGATTTCGTGGATCAGCACATGGCGGACAATGTAGCCGAGTCTGATCCGGTGTTCGGCCCAGTAGTCCAGGATCGGGCGGCGGTAGAGGAAAATCAGCGTCGGTTCGGGACGGCCGTTGGCACTGTCGCGGGCGGCAAGGGCGGCGCCCTGGAACAGGCCGAGGATGTCGAACTCGGTTTCGAGGTCCAGTTCGGTAATGACGTCGTCATCGGGAAAGTCCTGCACCACGAACGGAACTTCGCCGCATAGGCCGCGGAACTCCTCCGGCAGCGATGCGAACGCGGCGCGCGCAATGCGCTCGATGTCGTCGAGCGAAGGGGCTTCGGTGCGGGACCAGTCGATGGCCATTTCGTGTTTTCCTCCGGCGGTGGCTTGGTGGAAGATCGCGAACCCGTAGAGGATACCGACAATGTCGACTCTTGATCCCACCGCCCGTGCCGCCTTTTTACGGGAATTTCCCCAATGGCGCGAGGTCTCCGGGCGCGATGCCATCGCCCGCCGTTTCGTCTTCGCCGACTTCTCCGCCGCCTTCGCGTTCATGACCCGCGTGGCGCTGCTGGCCGAGAAGATGGACCATCACCCGGAATGGTCGAACGTCTACGCCACGCTCGACGTCACGCTTTCCACCCACGATGCGGGCGGGGTGACGGACAAGGACGTGACGATGGCTCGGGAAATGGAGAAATTTGCGGGAAGTTGACCTGGCGGGAGATTTCTCAGCGGAACGCGATCAGCGCGGCGACGATCAGCCAGACCACGGCGCTGAATCCGAGCACCAGTCTCCAGGCATGACGGACAGCCCAGTCGTGGAGGTTCATCCGCTTGGACGCGGTGACGATCTCGTTCGTCGGATGCTCTACAAGTCCGCCCATCAGCGACATCACCTGCTCCGCTCTTGAAAGTGAATCTAAAATAGGGGCGAAGCGCTGTTTGCTGAATAAGGGATTTCCACAAAAAAACAAACGGCCCGCCGAAAGAAATAGCGAGCCGTGTTTTTGGGGATTCAGTGAGTCTTGAAGGTCAGGGATGCGCCGAAGAAGCGCGGCTCACCGGCGATGAAGGTCGGAATGCCGAGATTGTCGCCCGAATTGCCGGCATCCTTGATGAATTTCTTGTCGAGGACATTGGTCACGAACACGCTGGCCGACCACGGCGCGTTGTCGGGCTGATAACTGAGACGCAGGTTCAAAAGACCGTAAGCGTTCTGATATTCGTCCTGCTTGGTATCGGCGATCAGGTTGCCCGCCGCGACGGTCTGCAGATCGGGGCGATCGTTGTTGTCGTCGAAATAGATCTTCGATTGCCAGGTATAGGTCGGCAGGAAATTGAACGTGCCGCCCCAGAACGACTGGCGCAGCGAGGCACCGAGCGAGAATTTGCCGTCCGGGTTGAGGCGGAACTGGTTGCCCTTGAACACCGAGTCGCCGACGAAACGGGCGCGGGACACCGAGACGGTGCCGAACATGTCGGCCCAATCGGCCAGCGCCCAATCGACGGTACCTTCGAAACCGTAGGCTTCGGCCTTGCCGGCATTAAAGCTGATGTATTGCTGGTTGACGATCTTGGTCGACTGGAAGTTGGTGTAATCGAAGAAATAGAAGGTCGTATCGACCCGCAGCGTGTTGTCGAAAGCCGCCGTCTTGGCACCGATCTCGTAGGAATCGACGCTCTCGGCGGGGGCGTCCTGGAAGCGCGGATCGCTGAGCGGTGTCGCGGGCGATTTCGGGCTCACCACTTTCGGACGGCGGCCACGGGCATAGGTCGCATAGACGCTGGTGTTGTCGGCCACGGCGTAGCGCAGCGAGAAGCGCCAGGACAATCCGTCGTCGCCGAAATTGTGGCCGATCTTGTCGCCGTTGTTGGCGGTCGGTTGCGCCAAGAGGCCGTAACCGGCGACGCCGATTTTGCCCTGCAGCAGCGAGCCGAGATAGGAACTGTCGCCGAGGGTGCCGGCGTAGGCCGTCTGCTTGTCGTCGTGAGTGTACCGCACGCCGCCGTTCAGTTCGAGTGCATTGAAAAGCTTGTAGGTGGCATCGGCATAGAAATCGACCGACTTGGTCTTGCCGTAGTTGGTCGCCTGTTCCCAGTGATTGCTCTTGAGTGCGGGCGCGATCTGGGTGCCGTAGCCGGTCGCCACCGAATAAAGCGCCGAGGCGACGTTCGTCTTGATCGTGGTTTGCCCCGCGGTGCTGGCGACGTAAGCATTGGCCTGTGCCGCCGCGATGGCCGAACCGTAGACGCCGACCAGACTGTTGTAGACGTTGTTGTAGACGACCTGGCTGACCTGCGCGTAGGCGGTCGGGTAGCCTTGCGCGTACACCGAAGGATAGAGCATGTCGGCGAGCATGCCCGGCGCGGCGGCCTGCATCGTGCTCGTGAAGTTGCTGTCGGGCGTGCTCTGCAGATAATTGAACGCGGTGGCGGCTTTCGGGGCGCCATTACCCCAGGTCACCAGCGCCAGCAAAGCGTTTTCATCCGCCTGCATCGGCACGCGCTGGGAGACATTGCTGTAGAAATAATTGACGCCGGCAAAGGCGGTAAGCGGTCCGCCGCCATCGTAGTTGAGGCGCATTTCGTGGCTGAACTGGTCGCCGCGTTCGTCTTCGGCGGTCTGCAGCAGCGGCTTTTCGAAGCCATCCGGATCGAACACTTCAAGCGAAGCGAAGCGGCGATAGGCGGTGACCGTCGACAGCGAGAAATCGGAGGACAGCTTGGTTGATGTCAGCGCCTTGACGTCCCAGACCAGACGGTTGAGTCCGAGCTTCTTGCCGCCTTCGAGGCCGGCAACGCTGTCGGTCAGCGTGGCGCCGCTGTTGTGGTCGAGCGTGCCGATGACCGAGCCCTGGCTATTGGTCGGCAGGAAGGTGCCCGATTTGAACGCGGTGCCGGTAGGGCGGTCCTGCTCGGCGTTGGCGATCACGTCGAGCGAGAAGATTTCGTTCGGCTTCCAGGTGAGCGCCAGGCGTCCGGCCAGCGTATCGACGGAATTGTAGGCTCGGTTGGCATCGTTGAGATCGTCGACATAGCCGTCGCGTCCCTTGTAGCGGGCGGCAATGCGCACCGCGACGGTATCGCTGAGCGGCACGTTGGCGAAGCCGTCGATCATGCGATAGTCGTAATCGCCGAATTCGAAGCTGCCGCCGAAGGCCATGCCGTCGGTCTTGGCCTTGTTCTGGATGATATTGACGCCGCCCATCAGCGCCGAGCGTCCGAACAGCGTGGTCTGCGGTCCGCGGGCGACTTCGACGCGCTCGATGTCGAACAGCTCGATATAGGTCGCACGGGTGGTGGAGATCGACACGTCGTCCTCGAACACCGACACGCGCGGCTCTTGCGCCGCTTCGCCCGAGTCGAGATTGAGGCCGCGCATGACGAGGCCCGGATTGTTGGGCGACTGGTTCTGCACCTCGAACCCCGGCACGAACAGCGACAGCTTGTCGAGTTCCTGCAAGTTCACCTTCTGCAGAAATTCGCCGGAATAGGCGGTCAGCGCCATCGGCACATCGATCTGGTTCTGGACACGCTTTTGCGCCGTGACTGTGACCGACTCCACGAATGGCGACGCCATATCGGATGCGGTCTCGGCCGCAACGGCCGGCATGGCGGCGAGTACGGCAAGCGACGCGCCACAGATCAGGCTGGCGCGGAAACGGATCGGCATGAAGAACCCCCTCGGCTTTGGCTGGCCGTACCGGTAGGCGACGCGCGTGTCACTATCGTGACCGCCTGATGCCGCGATGCCGCAACGCGCCGGGATTCTTCAGCTGATCCGCTTGGCCCTTTCGATCAGGTCACCGACCACAGCGGGATCGGCGAGGGTGGACGTATCGCCCAGATTGCTGGTTTCGCCCTCGGCGATCTTGCGGAGAATGCGCCGCATGATCTTGCCTGACCGCGTTTTAGGCAGCGACGGCGTGAAAAGGATCACATCCGGCTTGGCGATCGGCGACAGATGCTGGGCGACGAATACCTTCAACTCGTCGGCTAACGTCGGCGTCGGGGCCTGGCCCGCCTTCAAGGTGACGTAAGCGTAGACCGCCTGTCCCTTGATGTCGTGGGGATAGGCCACTACGGCGGCCTCGGCGACCTTGTTGTTCTCGACCAGCGCGGATTCGATTTCCGCCGTGCCCAGACGGTGACCGGAGACATTGATCACGTCGTCGACACGGCCGGTGATCCAGTAATAGCCGTCCTCGTCGCGGCGGCAGCCGTCGCCGGTGAAATACTTGCCGCGATAGGTGCTGAAATAGGTGTTGATGAAACGCTGATGGTCGCCATAGACGGTGCGCATCTGGCCCGGCCAGGAATCGAGCAGCACCAGATTGCCGCTCGCCGCACCTTCCAGCGGTTTGCCGTCGGCATCGACCAGTTCGGGCCTGATGCCGAACAGCGGCTTGGTCGCCGAGCCGGGTTTCAGATCGGTCGCGCCGGGCAAGGGCGAAATCAAAACGCCGCCGGTCTCGGTTTGCCACCACGTATCGATCACCGGGCAACGCTCGTCGCCGACCACGCGCCAGTACCACAGCCAGGCTTCCGGATTGATCGGTTCACCGACCGAACCCAGCAAGCGCAATGACGTGCGCGCGGACTTCTTCACCGGTTCCTCGCCGTCGCGCATCAAGGCGCGGATCGCCGTCGGGGCGGTGTAGAAGATGTTGACCTTGTATTTGTCGATCACTTCCCAGAAGCGCGACACGCTCGGGTAATTCGGCACGCCTTCGAACATCAGCGTCGTCGCGGCGTTGGCGAGCGGGCCGTAGACGATATAGCTGTGTCCGGTCACCCAACCGACGTCGGCGGTGCACCAATAGACATCGCCGGGCCGGTAATCGAACACGATCTCGTGGGTGTAGGCGACGAAAGTCAGATAGCCGCCGGTGGTGTGCAGCACGCCTTTCGGCTTACCGGTCGAGCCGGACGTATAGAGGATGAACAGCGGATCTTCGGCGCCGACTTCCACCGGCTGACAGACCGGCGGCACCTTGGTGGCGGCGTCGAAATAGTCGATGTCGCGGCCTTCCTGCATCGGCACCCTGGCGCCGGTGCGCTTGACCACCAGCACGCGCCGCACATTCGGGCATTGGGTGAGGGCGAGGTCGGTATTGAGCTTCAAAGGCACCGTCTTGCCGCCGCGCAGACCCTGGTCGGCGGTGATCACGATCTCGGAGCCGCAATCCTGGATGCGGTTGGCGAGGCTGTCGGGCGAGAAGCCGGCGAACACCACCGAATGCACCGCGCCGATACGGGCGCAGGCGAGCATGGCGTAGGCCGCTTCCGGGATCATCGGCAGATAGATGGTGACGCGGTCGCCTTTGCGCACGCCCTGCATGGTCAGCACGTTGGCGAAGCGGCAGACTTCGTCGTGGAGTTCCTGATAGGTAATGGTGCGCGACTCGCGCGGATCGTCGCCTTCCCAGTAGATCGCGACGTGATGGCCATGGCGCGGCAGATGCCGGTCAATGCAGTTCACCGAGGCATTGAGCGTGCCGTCCTCGTACCAGCGGATGTGGAAATCGTCCGGATTCCACGACACGTCCTTCACTTTGGTGAAGGGCTTGATCCAGTCGATGCGCCTGGCCACATCGCGCCAGAACCCTTCCGGGTCGGCGATCGATTGGGCGTACATGTCGTCGTAAGCGGCGCGATCGATGAGGGCGCGCTCGGCCCAGTCCGGCGTCACCGGCAAAACCTTGTCCTGCATGGCGTGCGTTTTCCCGAGTCGTGTTCTACTTTTGACTAATTCCATAGTGGCGCAGAGCGACGCCGGCTTCAAGGTAAATGAGAGAGCGTCAGGCACCGTCATGTAGGCCCTAATGCGTAATGTTCTGTTGGTTTCCAATGGCGTAAGAGGGATGGGTTCGCTTGGGACAGAATTGATGCAGCTTCATTTGTCATCGTGGCCGGAAGTCGAGGCGTATCTGACCCGGTCGAAAGCCATTTTGATTCCGATTGGTTCGACCGAACAGCATGGGCCCACCGGCCTTCTCGGCACCGACGCGCTATGCTCTGAATTTCTCGCCAAGCGGGCGGGCGACGAGGCCGGATTCCTGGTCGGGCCGACCTTCAATGTCGGTCTGGCGCAGCATCACATGGGCTTTCCCGGCACCTTGACCCTGCGGCCGTCGACCATGATGGCGTGCTTGACCGATTGGGCCAACTCGCTGCGGCGGCACGGCTTCGAGCGCATCTATTGGCTGAATGGCCACGGCGGTAACACCGGTACAATCAGTGCCGCGATCACGGCGATCTATCACGACACCACGTTCGGCGATGCTGCTGCGTTGCGCTGCATGAGCCGCAATTGGTGGGAGCTGGCCGGCATTTCCGACATGATTCGCGAGATCTTCCCGGTGGGCGAGGGCAGCCATGCCACGCCATCGGAGATTTCGATCACCCGCTACGCCTATCCCGAGGCGATCAAGCGCGCCGATCTCTCGCCGCGCATCGCGCCGACCGGCCCGGTGTTCGACGCCAAGGACTTCAAGCGCCGCTTCCCCGATGGCCGCATCGGCTCCGACCCGACGCAAGCCAATTCCGGCGACGGCGAACGGCTGGTCAACGCAGTGGTGAAAGCCCTGATCGCGGAATTCAACGCGTTCGCGCGGACATAAGAATCACCTCCCCCTTGTGGGGAGGTCGAAAAATCGCGCGTTGCATGGCGCTTGAGATCGGCTGGGCTGGTTTTGCGCGATTTTTCGGGTGGGGGGCTCTCACCACGTACGCCGCTGCTCTACTTCGTGCAAAATCACGCTCACGACGCGGTCCAAGTCTCCAAGCACTTCAGAGTTGGCGAAGCGAAGAACGAAATACCCGTCACCCGATAGGGCTTGATCGCGAATTCGATCATGCTCTTGCTGTTCCGTGAACCCGTGCTGTTCTCCGTCCAGTTCGACAACCAGACGGGCGCTGTGCTCAGCGAAGTCGGCAAAATAGCCCCGGATCGGAACTTGCCTGCGGAAATGGAAGCCATTGCGGTTGGCCTCGCGCAATTTCCACCACAAGAGAGCTTCTGCTTTGGGCATATCAGCCCGCATGGCACGGGCCCGCTCGCGAGTTCCGGGTTTCAGGTTTCGCCGCATGCCCCCACCCGACGCGCTGCGCGCGTCGACCTCCCCACGAGGGGGAGGTTACTGGATTTATGCGCTCTTCGCGATGCCCGCCGCGCGCGTCGCCAGGGTGGCGTAGACGCAGAGGAAGACCGCCGGAACCGCCAGCCAGTGGCCGTAGCAATAGGTTTCGCGCAGCACTTCGACGCCGATCAGCAACGCCAGTCCGGCGCCGATGGTGTAGAACCAGTCGTGGCCCGGCATGTCCTTGCGCCAGATCCACAGCGACGCCGGCAACGGCGCCTTGCGCAGCACCAGGAAGGCCAGCGTTCCCAGCAGCATGGCGCCGGCGGCCGCGAAACAGGCGATCAGCACGATCATGGTGATCTGGCTCGAGAACCACGGCGGGAATTCGGCGCGGTTGACGCCCTGCAGCAGCGCCAGGATGGCGCTCACCCAATAAAGGAACCAGCCGGCGATGCCGATGCCGTAGATCGAGATCGCGTGGCCGGGTGTCTTCAGCGCCGCGACATCGTCCATGGTGTTGATCTTGAGGATCAGCACGCCCGCCACCAGCGACACCGCGAACAGGATCAGCGCCATGCCGGCGTCGTGATACGGCCACTTGTCGGTGCGCAGCTTCTTGATCGCCTTGATCCAGTGCTGGTTATAGGCCTCGGCGGCGGGACCGGTTTCCTCGTCCGGCGGATCCCACATCTGCACCGCCTGGGCCTTGGCCTCGTCGGTCCATTCCGGCATGGCGGCGCTTTGGGTCAATAAGGAGACGCCGGCCGCGATCATGGCCAGAGCAGCGAGGAACAAGGTAATACGGAGCGACATGGCGCGCCTCTAAGGCGGTGACTCGAGATATACGTGTGTCTTACCGCGCTTTCCCGGACGGCAATAGAACGCAAAAGACACACTTCACTCACTTGCCTAGCGCATGACCCAGCAAATGACGTCGCCGTCTTCGGGGTCGAGCCGCGTGCCGGTCCGCACAAAGCCGTTCTTTTGCAGCACCCGTTGCGAGGCGATGTTGTCCACCGCTGTCTCGGCCGTCACCGTGCGGATGCGCGGATCGCGGGCGAGTTCCTTCCGTACCAGGGCGAGGGCGGCGGTCGCAGTGCCGCAGCCCCATCGACTTTCGGCTATGCCGTAGCCGATTTCGACCGTGCCGTTTGCGTCGGCGGGCGCCTTCAGGCTGATGAGACCGACCGCTTCGTTGCCGTCGAGGATCAGCCAATCGCCGCCGCCGTGGACCGCGCGTACCGGCTTCATGGCGTCCCGCAACATCTGCAATACCGGCGCTGGCGCGATACCGCCGGGCGGAAGGACGAGATTCGGAACGGGCGACGGCCCACCGAGCATCCAGGCGTAGAGGTCGTCGGTTCCGGCAAGAAGCATGATCATGGCAGTGTCCGCGGAAACATTGGGGGCATTATGCCATCCATGGTTGCGAGTCTACGACGGCTTGACACAGACGTGCGATGTCGGTGAATTGGCGTTTCATCCCAGGGGCGTCCTCCAAAGCAATGGAGGGCTGAGATCGGCAATCCCGCCGGGTCCCTTAGAACCTGATCCGGGTCATACCGGCGTAGGGAGAGGCCAGTGAACCAGCCAGTCCGCAATCCGCATCTTTCCGTCACCCGTGGTCCGTTGCCCGGCTCGCACAAGGTCGTGCTCAACGGCGTGCCGTTCCGCGAAGTGCCGCTGTCGGGCGGCGAGCCGCCGGTGCGCCTCTATGATACGTCGGGGCCCTACACCGATCCGTCGGCGGAGATCGATATCGAGAAGGGCGTGGCCCAGCTGCGCCGCGACTGGATTGTCGGCCGCGGCGATGTCGAGGAATACACTGAACGCGCCCGCAAGCCGGAAGACGACGGCCTGAAAGAGGGCGAGCTGCTTTCGGTGCCGCAGTTCAACCGTTCGGGTCTGAGGCCGTTGCGCGCCAAGCCGGGCAAGAACGTCACCCAGCTTCATTATGCCCGCCAAGGCATCATCACCGAGGAAATGAAGTTCATCGCCGCGCGCGAGAATCTTGGGATTTCGCCCAAGGCCGACGGCCATTCGTTCGGCGCCAACCTGCCGCGCCAGATCACCCCGGAATTCGTCCGCGACGAGATCGCCAAGGGTCGCGCCATCATTCCGTCGAACATCAATCACCCGGAAGCCGAGCCGATGATCATCGGCCGCAACTTCCTCACCAAGATCAATGCCAATATCGGCAACTCCATCGTGACCTCGGGCGTCGAGGAAGAGGTGGAGAAAATGGTGTGGTCGATCCGCTGGGGCGCGGACACCATCATGGACCTCTCGACCGGCCGCCACATCCACACCATCCGCGAATGGATCATCCGCAACGCGCCGGTGCCGGTCGGTACGGTTCCGATCTATCAGGCGCTGGAGAAGTGCGGCGGCATCGCCGAGGAACTGACCTGGGAGCTTTATCGCGACACGCTGATCGAGCAATGCGAGCAGGGCGTCGACTACTTCACCGTCCATGCCGGCGTGCGGCTGGCGCATATTCCGCTGACGGCGGACCGCGTCACGGGCATCGTTTCGCGCGGCGGTTCGATCCTCGCCAAGTGGTGCCTGGCGCATCACCGCGAGAATTTCCTCTACACGCATTTCGAAGAGATCTGCGAAATCCTGAAAGCCTACGACGTGGCGTTCTCGCTCGGCGACGGCTTGCGTCCGGGCTCGACCGCGGATGCCAACGACGCGGCGCAGTTTGCCGAACTCGATACCCTGGGCGAGCTCAATCGCATTGCCCAGAAGCACGACGTCCAGGTGATGATCGAAGGCCCCGGCCATGTGCCGATGCACAAGATCAAGGAGAACATGGACCGCCAGCTCGCGAGCTGCGACGAGGCGCCGTTCTACACGCTTGGGCCACTGACGACCGATGTCGCGCCCGGCTACGACCACATCACCTCGGCGATCGGCGCTGCGATGATCGGCTGGTTCGGCACCGCCATGCTTTGCTACGTGACGCCGAAGGAGCATCTCGGTCTGCCGGATCGCGACGACGTCAAGGCGGGCGTGATCGCCTACAAGATCGCCGCCCATGCGGCCGACCTCGCCAAGGGCCATCCGGCGGCGCGCATCTGGGACGACGCGATGAGCAAGGCGCGGTTCGAATTCCGCTGGCGCGACCAGTTCGCGCTCGCCCTCGATCCCGAGACCGCGGAAATCTACCACGACGAAACGCTTCCCGCCGAAGGCTCCAAGATCGCGCATTTCTGCTCGATGTGCGGCCCGAAGTTCTGCTCGATGAAGATCTCGAAGGAAGTCCAGGACGCCGCGCGCGCGACCAACGATACGCTGTCGACCCAGGAAATCCGCGCCGCGATGGAAAAGAAGTCGGAAGAGTTCAAGGCCCACGGGTCCGAGATTTACTGGACCAAGCCGGCGGCGGAATAAGCAAATAGACCCTCTCCCCTTGTGGGAGAGGGCGTGAAACCCAACCATTATCGGCGAATTTGCTGAAATGGCAGCGTATTCTGCCCCGCGGCAGCGTGGCGGCTTCCATCGGCGGCGACTCGGCTATTCTGCGGCCCGCATGGGATGGGGGGCTGCGGTGCGTCTGCGTTTGTCTCACGGGCTATTGGCGGGCTTTGTAATATCCGTTTTCGGATACGGCTGTCTCGTCGCCTATCAGACCGGCATCTATCCCGAAGCTCGCGTGCCGTTCTGGGCCGGGCTTTGGCTGCTGGGATGTTTCGCGGCAGCATTCTTTCTTGGGTACATCGTTGTCGCCATGCCGCAAGGCCGCAGGCGCCGGTGTCTCAAGAAGAAGTGCCTGACCAATTATCTCTTCCGCAAACGGCTTTTGATACGCGGCATCCTGTCGGGAAGCATCCGCGGTGGCCGCGCCGACCTCAAAACCTCGCCGGAAGAAATCGAGCGGCTGATGTCAGTGGTGGAATTCCGCAAGACCTTCGGCGAGGGGCGGGCCGCGGACGAAGGCTTCGGCGCCTATAGCGAATACGTCCTCAAGAACGAAAGCGAGTTCCGCTCCGTCATTCTCCAACTGAGCCTGATCGTGCGGCAGCTCGATGCGATCCTGGACATCTCCGACACGGCCAATCCCGATTTGCAGGAAGTGATTGCGGAAGTGGAAGAGGTGCTGTTCTCCGCCCGCTTGCCGTACGCCAATGCCGGCGAGGTGAAGCGGGCCGCCGGATTGCTCTACAGCGTCTTCGCCGGCTTCTCGCTCACCGCCGGCTATCGCGATTACGATCCGATCGAGCGGGCCATCCAGTCGCTCTGATCGGGCGGTGGTCCGGCCGCTGATTGTAATATTTACTGACAATTGCGTGGGCCTTGGAAACATGCATCACTGCGGCATGGAGGTGCCCGCATGATCCGGTTTCTGACGCTGGCCGTCACCTTGGTGTTTCTCGCCGGCGATGCGGGGGCAGCCGTCACCGCCTTTCCCGCATCATTTCATTCGCGGACCATTCCCACCAACGGCACCGAGTTGTTCGTGCGCGTCGGGGGCAAGGGGCCGGCCGTTGTGCTGCTGCACGGCTTTGGCGATACCGGCGACATGTGGGCTCCGATTGCCGCCAAGCTGGCCGTCACGCATACCGTGATCGTGCCCGATTTGCGCGGCATGGGATCGTCGGGCCATCCCGAGACCGGCTACACCAAGAAAAACGAGGCCGCCGACATCGCCGGCATCATGGATGCGCTGCACATCAAGGACGCCGCGCTTGTCACGCATGACATCGGCAATATGGTCGGCTACGCGCTGGCCGCGGGCTATCCCGGACGCATCACCAAATGGGTGGTGATCGATGCGCCGCTGCCCGGCGTCGGCACTTGGGCGGCGCAGCTTACAAATCCGAAAACTTGGCACTTCAATTTCTACGGTCCCGACGAGGAGCGGCTGGTGGCGGGGCGCGAGCGCATTTATCTCGACCGCTTCTGGAACGAGCTGTCCGCCGATCCGAAGAAGATCGACGAGGCGACGCGGGTCCATTACGCCGCGATCTACGCGCGGCCGCACGCCATGCACGACGCCTTCGAGCAGTTCAAAGCCTTTCCGCAAGACGGCATCGACAATCGCGCCCTGCTCGCCAAGGGCAAGCTGACCATCCCGGTGCTGGCGCTCGGCGGCGAGAAATCCTACGGCCGCGGCATGGAGGCCGAACTGAAATCCGTCGCCACCAACGTCAAAGGCGGCGTGATCCCGGCCTCCGGCCATTGGGTGATGGAAGAAAACCCCGACGCGACCACGCGCATGGTGGTGGATTTCGTGAAGTAGCCGCGCCTTACCGCTTCAAATACCGGTCCAGGAAATCCGTGATCGTCGCCCAGGTCGGGCGATAGAAGTCCGCGTTTTGTACCGTGCAGCCGGCCGACGCGGTCGAGCGGATGGTGGCGCCCTGGTTCAGCGTTTCGTCGGTCAGGAAATGCGGCGCAGGGCCGTGGTCGGCTTTGGGCAGGCTGATGAACACCGCGTCGTGGCAGGCTTTGTTCAAGGCCTGATAGAGGTGCATGCCTTCGACATAGGGCACATGCCGGTCGGCTTCGCCGTGGAAAATCATGATCGGCGAATCCTTGTCGCTGATGTAGCGCGCTGGATCGGCGAGGGCGACTTTGGCCGGGCATTGCTGCACGGCGCATCCCACCAGTTGGCTCTCCGGTGAATCCACGTTGTCATGGCAATCGGCGCCGTTTCCGGCCGCGGCGGTTTTGCACGAGCCCAGCGCCCAGGCGTCCATCAGAAGAAAGTCCGAGGGCGGATAGAATGCGACGGCCGCCTGCACGGCGCTGGAAACGCCGGTGACGCCGATGGTGCCTTCAAGCTCCGGCACGTCGCCGGTCGTGGCCGCCATCGCCGTGGTCCAGCCGCCGGAACTGTCGCCCATGATGGCGATGCGATTGCCGTCGAGGCCGAATTTCGACGCGTTGGCGCGCAAATAGCGGATCGCCGCTTTGATATCGTAGAGCTGGCCGGGGAAGATCACCTGACTGGTCGAACGGATCGACACGCCTGCCACGGCGTAACCGTGCTTGGTGAGTTCGGGCACGATCCAGCCGGCACTGTCCTTGCCTTGATCGCCGCGCCACGCCGAACCGCCGGTCCAGATCACCACCGGCACGGGGCCGTTGGCTGATGTCGGCATATACAAATCGAGCAGATGACCTTTGCTGGTGGCCGGTTCGGCGGCGGCATAAGCAATGTTGGCCTGCGTCGGAGCCACCGACGGCTCATGTGCGGCGGCGGCGGCCGTCATCAGCAACACAGCGGCAATCGAGACAAATCGCATGGGTGTTCTTTCCAGTGATATGGAAGTACCTGATTTCGGGCTCCCGTCCTGATTGTGAACCCGGCGGCGGCGACATCAAGGCACCGGATTGCCGCGGATATGAAGGGTACCTTTACAGGTAACCTGTATATCTGCTAAGCCATCGACCATGGGCAAGACGGACAAACCGGCCGCCGACGCGGCCTTGATCCTCGCGGGCGCGTTGCGCGACATCGTCGGACAGCTCAAGCGGCGCCTGCGCGAGCAATCGCCGCCGCATGATCTGACCTGGTCGCAGGTCAGCGTGCTGTCGCTGATCGAGCGCCAGGGTGCCGGTTCGATCAGCGATCTAGCGCGGCTCGAAGGCGTCCGGCCGCAATCGATGGGCGAAACCATTGCCGCGTTGCAGGCGGCGGGGCTGGTGAGCGGCGCGCCCGATCCGGCCGACGGCCGCCGGACGCTGTTGTCGCTGACGCCGGCCTGCCGCGACATGATCCGGGCCGGGCGGGCGGCGCGCGAAGACTGGCTGGCCAATCGCATCCGGCAACGGCTTTCCGCCACTGAACAGAAACGTCTCCACGATGCGATGGCGCTCCTGAAGCGCCTCGGCGAACCTTGAGGTCTGACATGGCTCTTTCGACACTCGATCCCAATACCGCTTTGATCGTTATCGACCTGCAGAAGGGCATCGCGGCGCTGGCGGCCAAGCTTGGCGCCGCTCCGGCGATCGCCAATGCTGTGCGTCTGGCCGAAGGTTTTCGCGCCCGCAATTTGCCGGTGGTGCTGGTCAACGTCGTGCCCAAAGGCACGCACCGGACCGAGCACACGTTCAACGGCGGCGAGATGCCGCCCGACTGGATGGAGTTGATTCCGGAACTGAACGCGCAGCCGACCGATCATTGCATCACCAAGCCGAGCTGGGGCGCGTTTACCGGCACCGATCTCGAAGAGTGGCTGAAGGCGCGCGGCGTCACGCAAGTGATGATGGCCGGCGTTTCGACCTCGATTGGTGTGGAAACTACCGCGCGCCAAGCCTTCGAAGCGGGCTTCAATGTCGGCTTCGCGCTCGATGCGACGGCGGACTTCAGTCCGGAAGCGCAGGCCAACAGCGCGACGCGCATTTTCCCGCGGCTGGGCGAAACTGGAACCACCGACGATGTAATAAGGCTCCTCGCACAAGCATGAGTTCACCGGCGTTTTCGGGGGTATTTGCGGGGCTGAGGCACACATTCCGTTCGCTTGCGAACGCCAATTACCGGATCTGGGCGGCCGGCGCTCTGGTGTCGAACATCGGCACCTGGATGCAGCGCATCGCCCAGGACTGGCTGGTGCTGACGGAACTGACGCACAAAAACGCCAGCGCCGTCGGCATCGTGATGTCGCTGCAGTTCGTGCCGCAGCTTCTGTTGTTGCCGGTGAGCGGCTGGGCCGCCGACCGCTTCGACCGCCGCAAATTCCTGTTCGTGACCCAGGGCATGTTGGGATTGGTGTCGCTGGTGCAGGGCCTCTTAGTGATTTTCGGCGTGGTCCAGCTTTGGCACGTCTATGTGCT
>JAHFQC010000012.1:53310-86311 GCA_023259375.1 Alphaproteobacteria bacterium | reverse complement strand
ACAGTTCGGGCGTTCCGAACGGGGCATAACCCGAGCATTCGATGTGGTCATCACCGAACGAGGCGATGTCGTAATGCATGGCCGGAATCCCCATCCGGCAACTCGCCAGCATGGTGCAGTAGAGCGCATGGCTGTGCAGCACCACGTTCGCCTCGGGCCGCGCCTTCAGAATCGCGGAATGGAAGCGCCATTCGGAGGTCGGATAGCGCTTGCCGTAGTAGCGATCGGCAAAATCCATCGCCACGATCTCGTCGGGCTGCATCCGCTCGTAATCCATGCCGGTCGGGGTCACCAGAAAGCCGTCGCGCAAGCGGACGCTGAGATTGCCGGCCGTGCCGACATTGAGTCCCGCCGCGTTCATCTTGAGGCAGGTCGCAATCATCGCTTTGCGGAGCGTGAGTTCTTCTTCGGTCATCGGAGCACCTCAAAGCAGGTCCGGGCGCGCCGCGGCGCATCCTGAGCACCGGTTCTGACATAGAAATGGGGATATAAGATGAACGAGGAAATCTCCTGCACCGCCCAAGAGGCGTGGCCGGATAGGAAAATCCCAGGAATGGCAATCGCTTAGCATAGCCGGCGATCAATTCTTGTTTACGGCATCGTGTCGCTGACCGCCAAAAAAAGAGGCGGCCCGTCTCCGGACCGCCCCGCGTTTCGCCAGGGGAAATTCTTAGTCGCGGCCGACCGACTCCAGCACCGCAGCGATGATGGTGTCCTGGGTCGCCTCATCCAGATAAGGATGCATCGGCAGCGACACTACAGTGTGGCTGATCTTCTCGGTCACCGGGATCGGGGCGCTCGGGTACTGGGCGTAGGCCTTCTGGCGCGCCAGCGGGATCGAATAATAAACCGCCGTCGGAATGCCTTTGGCCTTGAGGTCGGCCTGGAGCTTGGCGCGATCGGGAACCTGCAGCGTGTACTGCGCCCAGGTCGAGGTGCAGCCTTCCGGCACGACCGGCACGCGGATGCGATTGGAGGCACCGAGCCCGGCCGCGTAGCGTCGTGCCACTTTCTCCCGCAGTTCGATCTCGTCGGCGAAAATCTTCAGCTTCTCGATCAGGATCGTCGCCTGGATCGAGTCGAGGCGCGAATTCATCCCGATGCGGACGTTTTCATATTTGTCGACGCCCTGGCCGTGGACCTGGACCGACCGCAGCAAATCGGCAAAGGCGGCATCATCGGTGAACACCGCACCGCCGTCGCCATAGCAGCCGAGCGGCTTAGCCGGGAAGAAACTGGTGGAGGCGACATCGCCGATGCTGCCGGTGACGCGGCCGTGATAGCGCGAACCGAACCCCTGCGCGGTGTCGCACAGCAGCTTCAGGCCTTCGCGCGCAGCAATCGGCTCGATCGCCTTGTAGTCGGCCGGCTGGCCGAACAGATCGACCGGGATGATGACCTTGGGCTTCAGCTTGCCCTCTTTCTTCACCATCGCAATGGCGGCTTCGAGGCTCTTCGGGTCCATATTAAAGGTGTCTTCGAGCACGTCGACGAACACCGGCGAGGCGCCGACCAGCACGGCGACTTCCGCCGTGGCCGCAAACGTGAAGGACGGCACGAACACCGCATCGCCAGGACCGACGCCCCAGGCCCTCAGCGGCAGCACCAGTGCATCGGTGCCGTTGGCGCAGCCGACGACATGCTTGGCGCCGCAAAACGCGCCCACTTTCTCTTCGAACTCGTGCACCTGCGGGCCTTGGATGTACTGCCCGGACGCAACCGTCGCGAGAACGGCTTGGTTCAGTGTCTCGCCGAGGCGGCGACGCTGAGCCTGCAGATCGATGAAAGGAATGGAAGCGCCCACGACAATCCTCCGGGGAAATCTCGCCACCCCTGCGTTCTAGACACCGCCCCCGGCAATTTCAACGCGCGGTCCAGCACTTAATGTTTCGGATTGCGTCACCTTGTTTCAGATTGCGTCACCCCCGCGATGCGTTCCTTCAGATACGCCCGCAAAATGTGCGTGATGCGTTCCGACGCCTTGCCGTCGCCGAACGGATTGTGCGCTTGCGCCATCCGCCGGTAGGCAGAAGAGTCGTCGAGCAGCGCACTCGCCTCCGCGACGATGCGATCGCCATCGGCGCCGATGAGACGCGCCGTTCCGGCTTCGACGCCCTCGGGGCGTTCGGTGGTATCGCGCATAACGAGAACCGGCACGCCGAGTGCCGGCGCTTCCTCCTGCACGCCGCCGGAATCGGTAACGATCAAATTCGCTCGCATCATGAGCGCGACGAACTGCAGATAGTTCAGCGGCGGCACCAATGCGATGCCGTCGACACCGTCGAGCGTCTCGTAGACCGGACCGCGGACGTTCGGATTGGGATGGACCGGAAACACAATCTCGACATCGCCACGTGCCGCCAAACGCCGCAGCCCGCTGCAGATGGAGGCGATGCCGCCGTCGAAGTTTTCGCGGCGATGGCTGGTGACCAGAACCAGACGCCGCCCGCCGATAAGCTGCGGCAGCCCCGCCTCGATGTTCGCGCGCAAGGCGCGATCGGCTTCAAGACGGTCGCGGATCCAGATGAGCGCGTCGACCACGGTGTTGCCGGTGACGTGAATGCTATCGGCGGGATAGCCATGTTTGAGAAGATTGGCCTTGGCCTTTTCGGTCGGCGGCAGGAACACGTCGGTCATCGCATCGACGAGACAGCGATTGATCTCTTCGGGAAACGGCGAATACTTCTTGCCGCTGCGCAAGCCGGCTTCGATATGGGCAATCGGTGTCTTCGCGTAGAACGCCGCAAGGGCGCCGGCGAACGCGGTGGTCGTATCGCCTTGCACCACCACAAGGTCCGGTTTTTCGCGTTCGATCAGCGGCGTCAAGGCGCCGAGTGCAGCCGTTGTAACACCGGTCAAACTCTGTCCTGGCTGCATAATATCGAGGTCGAAGTCCGCCTTGAGGCCCGCGATGTCCATGACCTGATCGAGCATGTCGCGATGCTGCGCCGTCAGGATCACCAGCGGCGCGAAGTCCGGTTCGCGCTCGAGCGCATGGATCACCGGAAACATTTTGATCGCTTCGGGCCGGGTGCCGATCACAAACGCGACCTTCATGGGCCTGACACAAATCGACTCGGACGACCTCGCAGCGGTACGGGCCAGCACGCGCACTCCTCATTTTTGTTGAGTGTTCATACTCAACATCCGAATGCGCAGCGCAATACTTTCTCACCCGGACAGCGCGGAATAATGCGATGACGTCGCGTCACTTTGTACGTATACGGAGTATATCCGCTGCGGCTACGGAATGAAGACGGCGCTGTGCGGCTCGCGCTCACGACCCCGTGAGGACACTGCCGATCAACGCGATCTGCCACGGCGAGGACGACACGAGGTGCGACGACAGCTCCCGAGGAACAGTCGTGTTCCTTCTAGAGGTGGGTCATTACTTTTGGTTAACTACGT
This sequence comes from Alphaproteobacteria bacterium, assembly GCA_023259375.1. Taxonomy (GTDB): domain Bacteria; phylum Pseudomonadota; class Alphaproteobacteria; order Micropepsales; family Micropepsaceae; genus Rhizomicrobium. Next base: position 82,903 of record JAHFQC010000012.1, on the reverse strand, counting down.
AGACCATTTGATTTGGTGAATTGATTTGGTGATCAGCGTGGAAAAAAAAACAAAAGATCATAACGAGTCAAAGAAACCCGGAGTGATGGATCAGTACATCGGCGGCAGGCTAAGGTTGTGGCGCCGGACGATGGACGTGGATGCCTACCTTCTCGCAGAACGTATTGGTATTACCTACCAGCAATTGCAGAAGTACGAGAAAGGCATGAACCGGATCAGCGCGACGCGCCTCTACGCGATTGCGCGCGAACTGAACGTACCGATCGACTATTTCTATCAGGAAGCCGGCCTCGCTCCCCAAGCGGAAGCCGTCAACGGTGCGGCGCGAATGGCGGCGCTCACCGGCGGAGGCGGCGCCGATCTGCTCAAGTGCTACGTCTCGATCAAGGATCCGAGCGTGCGCAAGGCGGTCCTGAATCTGGTCCGCAGCATCGTGCAAAATCGCGACGCACCACCGCCGCCGTCCGCTACCGTGGAGATCGCACCGCCAGGAAACTGACGAAATCGTCCAAGATCAGCTTGCGCTTGGCCGCCGTCAGCGTCAGCAGGCCGAAACCTTGCAAAAGGAAAAGGCCCTGTGTGGCGTAGAAGACAAGACGCGCGCGGCGGCCCAGCTCCGTATCGGGCGCGAACTTCGACAGCATCCATCGGATGTAGGATCGGGTCGATTTGAGCGAGCCGGGCGCGTGCTGGAGCGCGGCCAGAATGGCTCCGATCTTCACTTCATTTATGGTGGAGTTGCCGCGGCAAATATCGAGCCAGTGGCGCAACTCGGAACGCGGCTCTGCCCGTTCCGATCCCCGCTGCGGCTTCAATCTGGCACGAAGCCGCGCAATGCCGCGATCCAGAATCGCCGACAGAAGTGCTTCCTTGGTCGGGAAGGTATAGGTCAAGCCGCCTTTGGATATGCCGGCTTCAGCCGCCACCATGTCGAGTGTCAGGGAGTGTGCGCCTCGCGCTGAGAGGATCCGTTCGGCGGCATCGAGAATGCGTTCGGGATCGATGCTTTTCTTGCGCGTCATGACCACCTCATTTCCGACTGGCTGGTCTTTTTCTTCGAATCGAGATATTTTCTATCTGTCTGTAGTGCACATTGCGTTTGTACGGAGGTCTTCGGTATTCCGGAGCCCCGGGGGGAATTGGCGTTGAGTATATGCTCCGTCCGCACCGCGAAAAGAGCGCCGTGCTGCCTTTGGTCAGCATTGTGACGAATTCGTTTCCAGATTCGGAAGATGCCATGCCTCCGGCAGGAACGGATGGCGCCGTGCCGCTTTGTGCATTGGCGGACGATCCGACGGCCGCGGACAGTTTCGAGCACGCTTACCGGCTGCTGCAGCGGCTTGGCAATCGCTGGACCTTTCCCATCCTCGGCATGCTGCGGCGCCAGCCGATGCGGTTCGCCAAGCTCAAGCGCAGCCTCGAACCGGTTTCGCAACGCATGCTGACGCTATCGCTGCGCCGCCTTGAACGCGACGACTTGGTCTATCGCGAAGAAAAGCCGGGACAGCCGCCGCAGGTCACTTACGGACTGACGCCGCTCGGAATGGCCTTGGTCGGGCGCCTCAAGGATTTCGAGGTATGGTTGAGGGCGCACTCTACGCCTTGCGGCCCGCGTCCTCGATAGTAAGCAATTCACTTTGCCTGCTTCTTGAGGCAAAGTTGATGTCTCAGCCACGAGGTCCGTCCGCCGGATCATGAGCCGCTCGGCTCTTGGCGATCCATTGGTTCAGCGCGGCGGCGGTTTCAACACCGCAGGATTGCAGGCGCTCCGCCAGCAACGCAGCCTCGGCGGCGTTGGCGCTCTTGCAGGCCGCTTCGAGCCGGCGTGCCAGTGCACTCATCTGAGATGCCCCGAACGTGCCCGCCATGCTGATCAGCGAATGGGCGGCGCGGCGACAGTCGTCGAGATCGCCGATCGCGCTGGCGTTGGCAATCCGTGACAACCGATCGGTCGCATCCTGCAAGAACACCTCGACGAAGCCAACGGTTTGTTCGGTGAGAACGACATCCAACAGATCGGTGAGGTTGCGCTCGTCGAGCAGCGGCGCGTTCTCCGCTATGGGCGACGCCGCCGGCATGACCGGAGCCGATTTGGCGGCGGCAATCGCCGCCAGCCTGGCGACCAGAACCTTCGGTTGCACCGGCTTGCAGATGTAGTCGTCCATGCCGGCCGCGAGATACTCTTCGCGCGCGCCTTCCATGGCATTGGCCGTCATGGCGATGACATGCACCCCATTCAACGGCCGCGGCAAGGCGCGGATCAGCGCCACCGCCTCTTTGCCGTCCATCTCCGGCATCTGCACGTCCATCAACACCACGTCGTAGACATTGCGGCGCACCGCCTCCACCGCCGCCCGCCCGTTCCCGGCAACGTCGACGCGATGGCCGGCTCGGGTGAGGATCGTCCGCGCCACATCCTGGTTGACCCGGTTGTCCTCGGCGATCAGCACCGCAAGACCGCCGCCAGCGCGGCGGAGCGGCCTGACTTGTCCCGCCCGAGCCGCTTCAGAACGAACCGGCGGCAGGAACAGCGCGGCAAGACAATCCCCGAAGCGACGCGCCTGCAGCGGCTTTTCCACAACGGCATCGACCACGGATGCATCCTCGACCGTTTCGCGGCCGGCCGAGGTGAGCAACACCAGCTTGATCGCAGTGCCGGCGGGAAGGGCCCGGATCCGTGCCGCCAATTTATCGCCGGGCAGAACCGGCATGACATGATCGACGACCACCAGATCGAACGGCTGGTCCTGCTGCTCGGCACGGTTGATCTCGGCCAGCACCGCAATCGGGTTGAGTGCCGTAGTGACGTCGAAGCCGAAGCACTCGAGATGGCGGCGCGTGACGTAGCCGATCAGCGGCACTTCATCGACCACCAGCGCCCGCATCCGGCGCCGCGGCAGGAAAGACGGTGGGAGCGATGGCCCGGCGACTTTCGCGAGCGGCACCTCGAACCAGAACGTCGCGCCGTTGCCCGGCTCCGAGACGACGCCGATCTCGCCACCCATCAGCTCCACCAACTCCTTGCAGATCGCAAGTCCGAGACCGGTACCGCCGTAGCGGCGCGTCACCGAGGAATCGAGTTGGCTGAATTTCCGGAACAGGAGTCCGCGACGCTCCTCGGCAACCCCGATGCCGGTGTCGACCACTTCAAAGCGAACACGATCGGACGCTTCGCCAGCCGAGACCTGCAGCGCTACGCCGCCGCGCTCGGTGAACTTTACCGCGTTGCCGATCAGATTGAGCAGTACCTGCCGCAGCCGGGAAGGATCGCCGCAAAATGAGCCCGACACCTCCGGTGCCACGAACACGCCGATGTCGATGCCCTTCTCGCGGGCGCGGGGGAACAGAAGACCGGCCGCCTTGTCGGCGAGGTCGTTGATGCTGAAGGCAATCGTTTCGAGTTCGAGGTGCCCGGCCTCGAGCTTGGAGATATCGAGAATGTCGTTGACGATGTCGATCAGCGCCTCACCGGATTCGCACACCGTTTCGGCGTAGCGGCGCTGCTCCTCGTCGAGATCGGTTTCGAGCAGGAGCCCGGCCATGCCGATGACCCCGTTCATCGGGGTGCGGATCTCGTGGCTCATATTGGCGAGGAAGTCGCTTTTGGCACGGTCGGCGGCCTCGGCGGCATCACGGGCGGCAGCCAGCTCGCTCGCTTGAGCGGCCAGTTCTTCGGTTCGCGCTGCCAATTCGCGGGCCTGGTTGGCCAGACGCAGTTCGCTGGCGCGCAAATCCTCTTCGGCTTCGTGGCGGCGCTTTTCGTGCAGCAGCAAGGTGCCAAGGATGGTCATCTCGATGACGTTCGCCCCCAGCGTCGGCAGGGCCGACAATGCCGTAGCACTCCATCCCTGCAGTCCCCATTGGGCGATCAGACAGAGCACTGCCGACAAGCCGCCGAGGATCGGAAGGTGCCAGTAGGAAACATCGCCGACGCAATCGCGGCGGCGATCAAGGCCGAGACGCAAGAGGACGCCGGCCAAGGCCGCAACGCCGAGAATGGTGAGGCCGAATTCGTCGAACGGCAGGTCCTCGACCAGCGGCACCAGCGCCGTCGTGCCCGCCAGCACGAATGCCGTCAGCGCCGCCAGCGGTCCGGCGAGGAGACCGGCGAGCGCGATCAGAACCGTCTGGCTTCCGGTCGGGGCGCCGCCGGTCAAATGCACGGGCTGCAACACGGCAATCGCGGTGGCTATCCCGAATAGAGCGCCGGTCGCGATGCCCGACGGAAGCTTGGCAAAAATCCGCAGGCGCGCAGCGATGATATTGACCGGTCCGTAGGCGATCACGGCCGCGGCAAAGATGGCGAGGTTGAGGAGCGCCTCGACCACGGTGATCTGCCAGAAGAGGTCCGTGTCGTTCATGGGAATTACATATCAAAGCCGAGCGAGACAAAGAACTGGCGCTGCACGTCGGGGCCCGAAGTCTGCTGCTGCTGGGCGTTGAAGAGGTCACGGCCGGAAATCGCCAGCGTCAACCGGTCGGTCAGCCGATAGCCCAGGCGTGCATCGACAGTGGCAAAAGGCTGCACCGGAACCAGCACACGGAACAGGCCGACACGCCTGAGCCCTGCCGACTCCGATTGGTAATGCAGGAAGGCGTTTGCCTCCCACGAGCCTGAACTCCAGCCGAGACCAGCTTTGACGACATGCTGAGGGGTGGTGTCCTGATAATTGACGAGATCGGTCCGCACTAGGCCGCGGACATAATCGTCGTTGATGATCTCATAGCGATAGCTCACCGACCACGTCCAAGCCTCGGCCAGATGACCATCGAGCCCCACCTCGATTCCGGTCGCCTGAGACGAACCGACATTGACCGGCGCCATGCCCGGCTGGCCCGAGATGTCGATGGTACCGCTGCCGGTCGATAGCACGTCATCGGTCATTTGGTGGAAGACCGCGAGCTGCAAACTAGTATCGAGACTCGCAAAGCGCCGATTCCATAGCGCTTCAAAATTGGTCACCGACGAGGGGTGCAACCTCAGTCGCATACCGGGCCCCATCCCGAAGGCGGCATCCCACACCTGAACCAGATTGGGAAGCTGCACACCGCGCGAGGCAATCAGCCGGACGGTATCCGCAGACGTGGCGGTCCATACGAGGCCGCTGTTGAAACTCCATTGATCGAGGCGCAGCGGCGGACCGCTCAGGACCGGCAGACCGGTATGCGCGGGCGCACCAAGTTTGCTGCTGTAGGAGACGCTGTCGAAGCGCAACGCGTTGGTGAGCGACAGAGCGGGCGCAATCTGCCACGCCCACATCGCCGATGCCGATTCGGCATCGAAGGCCGCCGATCCGTTACCGAGATCACGCGGCGAAATCTCGTTGTGGCGGTATTCGGCGGCGAGCCGGATGGTGTGGTCCGGTGCCGGGCTGAAGACGTCTTCGGCCTGTACGACCTGCATGGCGTTCATCAGCCGCGGCGCGACAATGCCGGGCGCGACCGCGCGGGTCCAGGCGAACCAGTTGCCGTAAGCGGCGAGCTTGACGAGACCCCAGTCGGTATCGGCCGTCAAACGTCCGAGAATGGCGTTGGTGGCGTAATCGGAGGTCTGCAGCTTATAGCCGCCGGACACTTCCGATTGACTGGCCTCGCTGTGACTGGCTTCGAGGTCGAATTCGACGTCCTGGGCGAGACGGATCACTGCATCGGCGTCAAGCGCAAGGCGATCGTTCTTTGGCCGCGGCGCACCGTCGATCGGCAACGGATTGGCCGTGCCGAACGGTTTGTCGGAACGATAGCCCCCGGAGAGCCGCATAAAGACGTCCTGTCCCAGTCCGAAACGCACTGCCCCGGAGGCATCGACCAGATTCTGGCTGCCGACCCGGAGCGTGGCGGAGTTGTGGTTGTCGTAGCGCGGATTGTCGGTGATGATATTGATCACACCTGCGACGGCATTGAATCCGAACAGGGCGGCGTTCGGACCTTTGACGACTTCGATCTGGCGAATGGCGCCGAGTTCCACCGGCAGCGCATTCCACGGCGTGAAGCCGAAGGAATCGACATAGACTTGACGACCGTCGACCAGAACCAGCGTCCGGGCGGAATACGCCTGGTTATAGCCGCGCGCGGAAACGTCATAGTTGTCGTTGGCCCATTCGAGCACATCAACACCGACGACGTGGCGCAGGACTCCGGGAATATCGCGCGCGCCGGAGCGGCGGATATCGTCGCGGGTCAGGATCGTCAGGTTGGCGGGAACATCGGTGGCGCGCTGCGGCGAGCCGGTGGCGCTGGTGGTTGCCGGTTCGCCGAAAAGCTGCTCGATCGCACCATAGTCCATCGATTGCGCCTGTGCCGCCGACAGGAACAGCAGAGCCGTGAACGGCAGTGTTGGTATCTTGCTCATTTGCGCTTCACCAGCATCGTGAACACCGTAGAAAACTTCGCTCCCACGGCCTTGGCGAGAACGGTATCGAGAACGACGGACATGTTGGAACGGGCCTGCACCATCAGAACGCAGCTCTGAGCCTCGAGGCATTGCGGATCGGACGACACCGACACCACGCTCTGATGGCGGACGTATTCGCCAACGCTGCGGCTCATCTCGGGCGGCAGGCTCATCAGATAGACGGCATCGAAACGCTGCGTGCCAAGCTCCTGCACGGACACCGGCTGAGCCGACACGCTCGCCGATCCGGGACCGGCGAGCCGCGACAGATCGGCGGCTGACCGCTGCGCCTGACTGCGGGTGGCCGGGTCGGCGCCGTTGTAGATTACGCCGATCTGGATGGAGGACCGGTTCTGCAGCGAAGCCAGGAATCCGAGCGAACGCACCGCCGCGTTGAGATCGGCCGGCGTGACCTCGGCCGCACCCGCCCCAGCCACGAATAAGCTCGCGGCACAGAGCCTGGCAAAGGCACGTTTGGCGAGATGTCTACCCCCGGACAAGGCCGTCTCTTCGTGTTTGCGGCGAAAGCAGGCGCAGTGTCCCGCTTGGGAGGACAGTTCGTCCAGAGCCGGTCCAATGCTTGGCCCAATACGGCCCTACGGCAAGCCCGGACGGGATACTTTGTTACAGATTCCCGGCGGACCGGTCTTCACATATATATGTGTGTGCCCCGCTGCCGCGCGTCGGCCTGGCGACCTCTTATGCCGGGACTTTCGCCAAGGCCTCGGCTTCCGCCACCAGATCGTCGGCCAGCCGGTCGACCCAGACCGGGTCGGCATCCCAGGCGAACATGAAGCGGGCGGCGCCGCCGATGAAGGAATAAAAGTGCCAGCCGCGGCGATGCAGGCCCTCCAGGACTTCCTTGGGCGCATGCAGGAACACCGAATTGGCGTCGACTGGAAACGCCTGTTTCACCTGCGGCAGGCCGGCAATGCGCGAGGCAAACCGGCGGGCACACTCGTTGGCATGCGCGGCGTTCCTGCGCCAAGCGCCGCTTTCCAGCATGCCCACCCACGGCGCCGAGAGAAACCGCATCTTGGAGGCAAGCTGGCCAGCCTGCTTGCAGCGGTAGTCGAAGTCGGCCGCCAGCGACCGGTCGAAAAAGACGATCGCCTCGCCCACTGCCATGCCGTTCTTGGTGCCGCCGAAACAGACGACATCGACACCGGCGCGCCACGTCGCTTCGGCCGGCGTGCAGCCGAGACTGACGCAAGCGTTGGCCAGGCGAGCCCCATCCATGTGCAGCTTGAGACCAAGATCGCGGCAAACCTTCGAAATCGCGCGGACTTCATCGAGGCTGTAGACGACGCCGAACTCGTTCGGCTGGGTGATGGTCACGGCGCGCGGCTTGGGAAAATGGATGTCGGAGCGGCCGGTAGCGACTGCGCGAATGGCGTCGGGCGTCAGCTTGCCGCCCGGCGACGGAACCGTCAGCAGCTTTGAGCCGTTGGAGAAAAATTCCGGCGCACCGCATTCGTCGGTTTCGACGTGGGCCGAAGACGCGCAGATGACGCCATTATAGGAATAGCAAAGCGATGCCAGCGAGAGCGAATTGGCCGCCGTCCCGTTGAAAACGAAAAACACATCACACTCGCGCTCGAACAGCTTGCGCAACGCGTTCGAGGCTTTCTCGGTCCAATCGTCGTCACCGTAGGAAAAGGCGTGTCCCCGGTTGGCTTCGGCCATCGCCGCCATCGCTTCGGGGCAAATACCGGCATAATTATCACTGGCAAACTGCTGCTGCGGAATCATGACACCATCTCTCACGCGCGCCCCGCGAAGGGCGTGATTTCCAAAACTGGCATGACGATGTCGGCTGCGCGTCCCCGTTTGTTGCCGGACCGGCCGCATTCTCTCTTTACGAGAGCGCCACCTTGCTCGGGAGCAGGTTGGCGTTGAGCGACAGCTCAACTCTTCATGCCCGGTCTTGTTACGGCAAGCGAAGGCGGCGGGCAAGATCCCATTTGGGGCAAAACCGTGGCGCCTCGGGCTGCGGCGGCTTTCAACGGTTTTGATAAAGCCAAGCCAGGGCCGCGAGATCCTGGACGGCATGGCCCAACGATTTGTAAACCGTGATTTGATCGGCGGCGGTGCGGCCCGGCTTCACCCCAGCCAGGACCTCGCCGATTTCGGCTGCCACATGGTCGTCGCTCACGACACCGGCCTTCTTGGCGCGAAGGAGCTCGCCGCCGTGCAACAAGACATGGGCGCGGTGATCGGCGATGAAGCGGCTTCTTGCCACCAGCTCACTATCGATCTCCGCCGGCACCGGTGTCGAAGAGCCGACCACGTTGACATGCGCGCCGGGTTTCACCCACGCACCGTTCAACACCGGATCGCGCGCGGCCGTCACGGTGCAGATGATGTCGGCCTCGGCGACGGCGGCTTCGGCACTGTCACAGACTTCGCAAGCCAGACCGAGCGCGTCGGCCTCAGCCTTCGCCAAGTCCATCGCCTTGTCCTTGTTGCGTCCCCAGATACGCACCCGGTCAAGCCTGCGCACCTCAGCGATGGCCGCAATGTGTGCTGCCGCTTGCTTGCCGGTGCCCAGCACGGCGAGAGCGGCGGCATCGGCGCGCGCCAACGCATCGGTCGCCACCGCCGAAGCCGCAGCGGTGCGCAATCGGGTAATGTCTTCCGCCTCTGCCATGCAGAGAGGCCGCCCGCTCGATTCGGAAAACAACAGAATATACCCTTCATGCTGAAGCTCACCGCTCGGGTCGGGAAAAACGCTGAGCACCTTGACGCCGAAATGGCCCGCGGCGTGATTGGCCGCCGGCATCAGCGCGAAGATGTGGCCCTCTTTCACCGGAATGAAGCTGCGCAGCAGCTGATCGACCTTGCCGGTCGAGAGCGCGATCATCGCCTCGCGCACGACGGCAATAAGGACCGGGAAGGACAACTTCTCACGGACGGTCCGCGTGTCGATGAACGGCAGATTTTCCACAACGGCCCCGCGTGATTCGCCAGCGCCGCATCTTGGCGCAGCGCGAGCGGGCGACGTCAAGCAGTCCGCCGCCGGCTTGGCGCATATAAAACCTCGAGGCCAGTCTCGTATCGCAACTTGTTCTGAGCGGCACTCGCAGGAGCAAGACATGGCGGGAAGGCGCGAACCGTGCTGCAATGCGGGCGCAGTGCATCCAGGGCCGGCCGGACGGGGGGAGCAAACCGATGACACTCGTTCTCTTGCGAATGGCGCATCTAGCACCAGAGCCCACTGCCACATACGAGATTGCAGTCCCGAGCATCACCACGCTGAATGCGTTGCGAAGCACGATTCAAGATGCTTTCAAATTCAGTGTTGAAGGTACGTTCGGTTATGAAGTTCTTGGCTGTGCCGCGCCCGGCTATCGGGCCAGACTTCGCGACCTTGTCGCCTCCGGCATCACGCACTTTCGCTATCTGCAGAACGGTCTGAGCAAGCACGTGGTGGAAATCGTAATCGTTTCACCGCCGCAAGCAGCCCGCTACTGAACGGTTGCTTCCGTGCGCGTCATCGCTTCCGCGACCAAAGCGACTTGCGTGCGATTGCGGACGTTCAGTTTGCGCATGATCGCCGTCATATGCGCCTTGACGGTCGTCTCGGCGATTCCGAGACCAAATGCGATCTGCTTGTTGAGGAGACCGGCGCGAACGCCGTTGAGGATTTTCTTCTGCATCGGCGTCAGCTGAAACAAAGGCGCTTCGCACGCGCTGTATTGGTCGTCGGGCGAACTTAACAGCTGGCTGTCCACGGGCTCCCCTCCCCTTCCGTCCAAGCCATTGCAGGACAAGCAAAGTCCATGACGGCAGAAGGGACATTACCAAAATAGTCAGACAAATTCAACGCGCAGACCCCGCTTTTGCTGCGTTTTTCAATCCAAATGTGCTATTTTTAACGCGAGCTGTCATACAGATTTTCCATAACAAAGTTGGACCGACTCCCAATCGGGTCGAAGGAGGAAGCATGAAATCGGCAATCGCCGCGCTCGCCGCCTTAGCGTTCATCACCGCCGCCAAGGCCGAGCAGCCTTATGCCCAAGACCGTATCGTCTGGAACAAACCAACGGCGCCGTTCCATATCATCGGCAACGTCTATTACGTCGGTACCGCCGGGATTTCCGTTTATCTGATCGAAACGCGCAAAGGCGTCATCCTGATCGACGCCGCGTTGCCGGAAAGCGTGCCGCACGTCGAACGCAACATCAAAGCGCTCGGCTTCGACTTGAAAGACATCAAGATCATTCTCGCCGGTCATGCGCACTTCGATCACGCGGGCGGACTGGCCGCGGTCAAACGCGACAGCGGCGCGCGCCTGTTTGCATCCCAGGCCGACAAACCCGTGCTGGAAACGGGACAGATCGATTACGGCCCCTGCAAGGATGTCCCATTCGATCCGGTGAAGGTCGACCAAGTCGTCAAGAACGGCGATAAGATCAGTTTCGGCGGCGTCACCCTGACGGCGTATCTCACGCCGGGCCACACCCGCGGCTGCACGAGCTGGACCATGCCGGTCGTCGAAAACGGGCAGAAGCATACGATCCTGTTTGCCTGCAGCCTTACCGTTGGCGGCGCACCGCTGGTTGGCAATACCGCTTATCCGCGGATCATCGACGATTTCCGCCACAGCTTCTCGCGGATGCGCGCGTTCGACACCGACATCCTGCTGACCCAGCACCCCTACAATGCCGACGAACTCGGCAAGGCCTCGCGCGTCAAAGCCGGTGCGCCCAATCCCTTCGTCAATCGCGACGATCTCGGCCGCTATGTCGATGCGGCGGAGCGCGATTTCGATGCCGAGTTGGCGCGGCAATCGGCAAAGCCCTGAGCGGCCCTCTCAAAAGAAAGCCCCGTTCTGGGCAAGAACGGGGGCAAGAAGTTTACCAGTTTGCGACCAAGGGAGAGGCTAGGTCGCGGAGGCCGCTAGAACAGCCGGGATGACCCGGCCATTCCTAGAACGAACCTTTGATACCAAGCGTGAAGTACCGGCCCATATCGTCGTGGAAGCCAGCCGTCGGATAGAATAAGCCGGGAAGGCCTGCCGTACCCGCGGTGTAGAGCGGCGCCCGCGTATTGGCGATATTGGTGATGGTAAGGTAGGCTTGGTTGCTGAAGCCCCACAGATCGAAGCGCTCCGACACGGTCACGTCGAGAACATCGTTGGAGCCAATGCTCGGAATGACATAGTTCTGCGTTGTTGGGGTGATAGCAGCGGTGGCCTTCTTCACGCTGCTGAGAAGTTGGTTCTGCAGCGCCAGACTGAAATTGCCATTGGTATACGTCAGGAAGGTGCTCTGGCGAAGTTTCGGAGCAAAGGCCCATTGCGGGGCGGCACCCGGAATGGTCACCGTGGTGTTCACCGGTTGATAGGTCATCATGTGCCGGATCGAGAAGTCGCCCGGGAGCCAGGAGATATAGTCTCCCATGCTCCAACGATAGTTGACTTCGATATCGAAGCCTTCCATCTGCTGAATGGACGCATTCAACCCGGAACTCCAAACCTCGAGCGGGTAGTTTGCAGCAGTCTTGTAGGCCGGATCGCTCGGATTGGTGATGGGGCGCACCGCCAGTGAACAGAACGGCGAATTGTAGGTTGGAGCCGATGCCAGACAGAGGTTCTGAATAACGTCGGTATCGTATCTGATGCTGGTGATCGCCTTGGTCATGTGGGTGTTATACCAGTCAACCGAGAGGTTGAAGCCTGGAAGGAACTGAGGTGTCAGCACCACACCGGCCGTGTAGGTCCGGGCCTGTTCGGGCGTCAGCTTCGGATTGCCGCGGCTGACCAACCGGGTATTACCAGCCGTGCCGGTCAAGAAATCGTTGACCCCCGACGATGAGATGTTTGCAGGCGCGTAGAGGTCGTTAAGGTTGGGTGCTCGGATATCGAACGACATCGTGCCGCGGAAATGAATGTTGTCGTCGACGTGCCAGTCGCCGCCAATCTTCCAGGTCTCCACACCACCGAACGACGAGTAGTTCGTATAGCGACCGGCAAGATCCGTCGACAAAGACTGAACCAACGGCAGGTCTTTGAGCAGCGGCACGTTCAATTCCGCCGCGAACTCATAGACGTCGTTGCTTGCACTTACCGGCGCGTTGGTGTTCTGCACGTAGCGGACTGGCGCGGCGCCATTGGCCAAGCACATACGCAGACCCGTGCAATCCACGAAGTCGGTGGGTCCACGGCCGTTATTGACCATGTCATATGTGTTCCAACGGGCTTCCGCCGAGAGCGCGCCGGTGATTTCGCCGGCCGGGAGACCAAGGCCCCACAGACCGCCGTGGATCGAACCGCCAATGTCGTCGGTCGCTTGCGTCAGTGCCCACCACGTCGGCGTCCTCAGGTAGTTGTAGGCTGCCTGTGAAGGACCAGCGGGGTCCGTGATATTGACAGGTACGCACCCCGGATACAGGTCGGCGTATTGCGGTTGCGTGGTTACCCAGCAAGAGATCGAACCGCCGATGTCCGTGCCATTGACCTTGGTGCCGGCTGGGGCGATCACTGCGTCCAACGCTGCCAGGTATTTGGCGTTGTCGGTGTTGTTCGGATTGAGGACTTTCAAGCGGCTTTCGCTGTGACTGTAGTAGACGTCCCAGGGGAGCCCGGCGAGCGTGCCGTTAGCACCTGTTTCAACGTTCAGGTTTCGCTGCAACCCTCTCGTCACGTAGAGGTCCTGCGGCGCGTTTTGACCCGCAACATTGGTCCAAATATAGGACGCGCTCTGGAAAATCGGCACATTCGGCGGGACCGGCGGCGTACCTCCGGTAGAAGAAGCCGTGGGCGCGGATGGCAAGCAGCGCCAACCAACCGCAGCCGGTGTGCCGCAGACGATATTGGCGCCCAGCTTCTGTTGCGTGTCGGGCGTGAGGAATGGGTTGTTGGCAAACAGGGTATTGGGACGGCTCGTGGATGAACTCACCACCCAGGTGATCCAGCGGGAGACATCTTCCGATTCCGCCCAGCTTCCCTGGACGTAGGCATTGATGGTCGGAGTGATGTCATAGCTGAATCGGGCGAACGCATCGCCCATTCTCAGCCTGGAGCGGAACGTGCCTTCTTTCGTATAGCCGCCATCACCGCCGGACTCGAGACCACCGGTTCCGGTGGGAATGCCGTGGATCTCTGGCGAGATCACGCCGGGCGCGTTGAAGGTGTAGTTGTTGTAGGGGCATACCGGCGGGGTATTTTTGTCTTTGTCGTCGCACTGGATATTGCCATGCATCGACTGCAGGAAGGTACGCGCGAACGGCACGTCGACATTAGGATTGGTCGCACTACCGTTGCCGGCTTGCGCCCACGCCTGTCCGTCGTAACCGTAAGGCCGGTTCTTGATCGGCACCATGTCCTGGTAGCGGTAGCGCGCTGACGTCTCGAAATGCCCGCGGCTGCCGAACAGATCCGTGCCATAGGCCAATGCGATCTGGTGCTCTGCGCCGTCGCCGTAATTCGAGATGCCGCCGTTGATATTGTACTTAAAGCCGGTGAATTTCTTGTCGAGAACGAAGTTGACCACGCCGGCCACGGCGTCAGAGCCGTAAACCGCCGAGGCGCCGCCGGTGACGATATCGACCCGGTCGATCAAGAACTGCGGAATGACGTCGACGTTGACCGAGCCGTCCTGGTTACCGGCCGGGACGCGATGGCCATCCTGCAATATCAGGGTGCGGGAGGCGCCAAAGTTGCGCAGCGCCAGCGTGTTGCCGCCGTTGTTGGTGCTGCCGTTGCCCTGGGTGCGTGGGGTGCGACCACCAATGATTGTCGGCAGCTTGTTCAGGGCGTCCGGAATATCGCTGGGGGTAGTGACCTGTAGTTGCTCGGTGCTCAATGTGGTGATCGGCGTTGGCGACAAGGTCGTATCCGTGATCACGCGAGAGCCGGTCACCGTCACCGTTTCCAGTGTATCGGAGGTCTGGCCCCAGGCCGGAGCAGCGATGAGTGCTGCCAAACTGATTCCGCCGAGCAAGGTCGATCGGAAACCAAAGTCGGTACGCTTAGACATGTAATGCCTCCCTGGCTTTTTTTATCGGCGTATGGTCGCCGTGCGTTGTGATGTCGGAAAATGCTGGGCTAGTTGTTGCGGCGCCGCGTGTTTGCGAGCGGTCAACAGGAAGAGCAGGGAAACGGGAAGCCGACAGGATGCCTGGCGGCGGGAACGCACCGGCCGCAGCGCTGGCGCGATCACGACGTGACGATGCTGGCCGGCAATTCGGCCCGCATGCGCGATGCACACCTGGATTTGGCAGAATGCCCCTGAGCGATTTCATCGCTCCCCCAAAGTAGGAAATGACCTCCCAAGCCCGCCCCAAGCACTGCCTGGCATGAAAGCCAGCCGCTACGAGCGGTCACGCAAACCATCTCCTGCCTCACGGAGATTTGTGGCGCTTACAATGTCAGACAATAAGCAGTTGTACGGAACGGCACATCCCCGACCTTGGTCGTAAACACAGCGGACAGAAGCACTTCGATGTTCTGCGGCCGGTATTTTCCGGGCCGCCGCGCCATCACGATGTAGCGCTAACATTCCCGGTTTTGCGCCACTCGTTCGCAAGATCGGCAGGTGCCGAACCGGCGCGAAGCTCGGCCTGCCTAGCGGCCACACGTCGCGACGATGCGATTGCGCCGCGAGACCGCGGCAGGGCGCCTGGCGGTGATGACTAGCAAGAAATTTTATTGGAGGACGCGGCGCGCAATCTTTTTTTCGAATTGCGCGCCGCAGAGTCGGCTTATGCAGCCTCGAATCGGTAGAGCTCGACGGCGCAGGCGGGAATGTTGAAAACCTTCTGGCGCGCGTCGAACGTCCGTTCCGCGATCACCACGCCGGGGGTCTTGCCGATCGCATTCTGGGCATCGAGGCCCGGAGCCTTAAGCCACCAGCAGTGTCCCGTGGCGGCGGGCGCAAAGCCTTCCAGATCAAGGGTGAGAGGACTGGCAGTTTCCGTGGCGTTCACAACCGCAACCACCAGCGCCTTGCGATCCGCCGTCAAGGCGGCAGACACGTCGAGCGGATGCGTCGGGCTGCCGGTATTGACCTTCGGCTGATCGCCACCGACGGGGTATTCCACCGGTGGTGTCGGCGAGTTTCCACTCACTGCAACGGGTATCCGGCCGAAGTGGCGGTTATAGAGCTGAAACACGCGCCCGGTGGCACTAATCACCGAATGGGTGCGGTCGTAATTCAGCCAGGCGGTTGCCATGGTGTAGCCAGCCATATCGATGAAGTCCGAATGGCGGAAGAACTCATGGAACGCCCGCGCGATGGCGAGGCAGCCTTTGTAGTCCTGCTGGAAGTGATAGGCCCACTCGTCCATAAAGACCTTCACCTTGCCTTCCTTGAGCTCTGGGAAGCGTTCCTTGTAGCCTTCCCAGCTGTCGGCCATGGTGGCGATGCGCTGTGCCGGCATTCGCGCCCACTCGACCAGCGTGCGCTTCACCGGAACGCGTTTGCCGACCGACATGTCGAAGCGCGTGTCTTCCGGCGGATAGGTGTGCGTCTGCATGGCATCGAATGTGCCCCAGCAGTTCTTCAGCATGCCGCCGCCCCAATCGCGATGCGAGCCGTATTCGACCTTGATGCCGCCCGAGTCGGGCATCATGCCCTGCCCCGTGGTGATCTCGTCGACGAAGCCGCCCGGCACGGCGATGAAGATCGTCGGATCGACCTTGCGCATCGCCTTGGCGAATAGCTTGTGCTTGATGAAATACTGCTCGGGATCCATGTGGCCGAACTGCCAATGGCCGTACATCTCGTTGCCGATATTCCAGTAATGCACCTTCCACGGCTCGGGATGACCGTTGGCGGCGCGCTTAGCACCCCAGAAGGTGTCGGCGGAACCGTTGACGTATTCGAGAATCTCGGCGCCAGAACGCGGCTCGCCGAAACCGGTATTGATGCACCAGAACGGCTCGGCGCCGATCAGGCGGCACATTTCCAACAGCTCGTCGACACCGGCATCGTTGGGCTGCACCGCCTCGCCCATATTCTGCGACCACACCGGATCGATGATGGGCGGACGCTTGTCGGGATCGCCGATTGTGTTCTTCCAGTCGTAGGCGGAGATGAAATTGCCGCCCGGCAAGCGGATCATCTTGCAGTCCATCTCCTTCATCAGGGCGATGGTATCGGCGCGGAAGCCCTTGATATTGTCGGCCGGCATCAGCGACACCGCCCCGATGCGGAACGTCCCGTTGCCTTTGCCGACGATCTCGATGCGCCCTTCGGTGGTTGCGGCCTTGCACGAGAAGGCAAGCGGAACCGTCTTCCACTCCGGTCCGGCGGCAATATGAACGGTCTGGCGATTGGAGCCCTTGCCCCAGATGAGGGTCGCGGTGACTTCGGCGCCGCCCTCGGCGGCGATCACGATGCGGCCGGTATAGCCTTTCTTGTCGAGTGCCAGCCCATCCTGGGCGATGCCGCGCGGGCTTGCGCCGGCCAGATGCACGACCGGGCTGTGATCGCCGACATACGGCGCCGTCGAATCCATGGTGACGGATTCATCCGGTCCGACCGGAACCCATTTGCGCGACGTCATCATCGCCGGCATCGGGCGGCGCCGCGCTTTGGGCTCGGGCAGCGGCTTCGAGTCGACGGCATGATAGAATTTGCGGTCGTCGAGCACCTCACTCCACAAACTGTAATTGATGAGATTGCCGCCATGTTCGAGGAAGCCGCCGAACATGAGGTTGGAGATCACGTGGGCGGTCTTTGCCGCTTCGATCTTGGCGGCGATCTTGGCGGCGGGCGTTGCCGCTCCGGCCGGCACTGCCGACAAAAGACCGAGGGCCAAGGAACTCTCCAGGGCGGCTCGACGAGAGATCAGCGGAGCTTTCGTTTCTTGCATGTTTTCCTCCTGCGCGGAGGCCGGCCGTTGTCAGCCGGCTCCGAGATGCTGGATCCGCGAGCACTGACGTCTCGTTTCAGGGTTTGCGACAGGTGAAGAGACCTTGCTGCTGGATGATCCAATCACGATGGCGCCCAAACGCGTTCATCGCGGTACGTCCCGATGAACGATCCGAGCATCCGGTGAGGTTGAGCCGAAGCCGGATTCGCCGCAAGACAGCCATTAGTCGGGGGATTAGGCACACGCGATGTACCGCGCCGCGTGCTCACGGCATGGCGGCCGTAGACCTTCGTCGCATTGGCGACGGCGCGCCTTGGCGGCTAGTGTAGGCAACGTTGAACGCGGCAGCGCGCCAACACCCGCGGGCCATTCGCGGCCGCGCGGGATCTGTTGTTATGCGTGTACGGTCAGCTTCGCCGATTTCAAAGCGGCCGAACTCGGCCCGCTGTAAATCGTGAAGGTTCCCGGCTCGACCAGCCACTGCATGTTGATATTCCAGAACGCCAAGGCGTCCGGCGTCAGTTCGAAGGTCAGGGTGCGGGATTCGCCCGGCGCCAGCGTGACGCGCTTAAAGTTCCGCAATTGCAGCAGCGGACGCGGCACCGAAGAAACGTCGTCGCGGATATAGAGCTGAACCACTTCGTCGCCGGCGCGCGGTCCGGTGTTCTTGACGTCGACCGTAACGACGGCCGTTTCACCGGACCCAATCTCCGCCTTTGCCAATCGCGGCGCGGAAATCTCAAACGTCGTATAGCTGAGACCGAAACCGAACGGATAAAGCGGCTCGTGCTTGTTCTCGATGTAGCGGTTGTAGTCGCCCGAGGGATGGCGGTCGTAAGCGATCGGCAGCTGCCCGGCTGAGAGCGGGAACGAAACCGGCAACTTGCCGCCCGGATTGACCGTGCCGAAAAACACGTCGGCGAAGGCGTGTCCGCCCTCTTGTCCCAGATACCAGCCTTCCACCAGCGCATTGGCTTTGGCGGCGAGACGCGTGACGGCAAGCGCACGACCGTTGATCAGCAGCGTGACGACCGGCTTGCCCGTCGCCAGGATCGCCTCGACCAGTTCGTCCTGATCGCCGAACAGGTTCAGCGTCTCGCGATCGCCGGGCGCGTCCATCATCACCGCTTCGCGGGTGACTTCCGGCCGATCGCCGACCACCAGGAGCACCATATCGGCGCGTTGCGCGACTTTGACCGCCTCGGCAATGCGGACCTTGTTCTCCGCCTTCGAGGCCGGGTTCGCCGGCTGATAGGGAAGATCGTTGGGCGTGGGATTGACGATCCAGACGCCGTCGGCCTGTTCGATCGTGATCTTGTCGCCGGCCGCGGCCTTGATGCCGTCGAGAATGCCGATCGCCTTGTCGTTGATGCCGGAATAGCCGCCGAACAGCGGCTTCTTCGAGTTCGGCCCGATCACCGCGAGTTTCAACGCCGCCTTGGGATCGACCGGCAGGATGCCGTCGTTCTTCAACAGCACGATCGATTTCTGCGCCACTTTGCGCGCCAAGGCGATATCGGCCGGCGTGTTAGTGTTCGCGGCCGCTGCGGCCGGATCGATATAAGGATGCTCGAACAATCCGGCTTCGAATTTCAGCGCCAGAATGCGCGACACGGCGGCGTCGATCTGTGCCTCCGACACGCGACCGCTCCGCACCAATCGAACCAGACCGGCATAGGCTTCGCCTTCCGGCAGATTGGCGTCGACGCCCGCATTCATCGCCATCACCGCGGCGTCATCGAGATTGGCCGCCATGTGGTGTTGGATGACGAAATTCTCGACCGCCGTATAATCGCTGAGATATGTGCCTTTGAAGCCCAGCAGCTTGCGGCCCGTATTCTGCAGCAAATCCTTGTTGGCGTGGGAAGGGATGCCGCCGACCTCATTATAGGACGGCATGATCGCAGCAGGATCGGCGGCTTTGATCACGGCCTGGAACGGGACCAGATAGGTTTCGCGCAAACCGCGCTCGGTGACGTCGGCCGGCGCCGTGTTCAAACCGCCTTGCGGCACGGCATGGACGAAGTGCTTGAGGGTGACAAAGGCGCGGTCCTTCTGCAGCGGCCGCGCGCGGCCCTGTAGTCCCCACGCCGCCGCGATTCCCATGCGGCCCGTCAGATAAGGATCTTCACTGAAGAATTCTTCGACGCGGCCATACCGCGGATCGCGCGCCAGATCGAGCACCGGGCCCAGCACCACAGTGCCGCCAACGGCCCGCGACTCGCGCGCGGCGACCGTGAAGGCCTCTTCGACGAGATCGGGATCGAAGGTGCTCGCCAATCCTTGCGGGATCGGGAAAATCGTGGCGTCGCGGCCCATGAAACCGTGCGCCCCTTCGACATGGAAGAGCGCGGGAATGCCGAGCCGGGTGTGTTCGACCAGATAGCGCTGCACATCGTTGGCGAAGCGCACACCGTCTTCGATGCTGCGGAATTGCGAGTCTTTGGCGTGCGAGGTGCCGGTGGTGTCGTTGGGCCGGCCGATCTGACCGATGCCGAACGGAATGGCTTTCTTGGCTTTCGCCGGCACGAAGGTGCCGGTTTTGTCCATGATCGCGGTCTTGGTCATCCACAGCGACCGCATCTGGGCGACTTTTTCCTCCAGCGTCATGCGCGCAAGGAGATCGCGCACCCTGAGTTCGATCGGCGCCTTGAGATCGCGATAGGGCGCGCCCGCCGGGGCGGCATGCGCTGCAAAGGGAACCGCCAAGATGCTGGACGCCAGCAGCGTGCGCCGGTTCAGTTCAAGCGCGTTCGTCATGGCGGGACTCCGTTGGCGTGAGAGCGGGTTCGCACACCCGGCTGCGGAAGTGTCCGGGAATTCCAATTCGAAAGGGATGTGGCTGTTTGCCCCGAAAGTCCAGACGCGGTGCTACCGCTCAGTAGACGGTGCGCGCCCAGGCCAGATAGCGCTCGACCTGGTCCGACGGGGTTTTGAGATCGCTGCATTGCGTCTGCCCGTCGTCGGGGCCGGTCAGAACCAGCATGTCGTCGGAGAGTTTGAGATCCGCGAGGACGTCCCGCGATAACAGAACGGGCGCCGCCTCACCGGCTTGCACGCCGTAAACGTCGACCACGTGAAGCAGGCTGTTGGCGAACCAATACTGCGGATGGCCGGACTGCTCGGCGATGTGGGCCAGCGACAAGCCTTCACTGAGCGCAACCTGATAGGCCCGGCGCGCCGCGTCGACCAGAACAAATGCCGTCTCAAGATCGGCGGCGACCGTGCGATCCCCCAAAACCATGGGATCCCTCGCTCTATGACTTCCAGATCGGCAGATCTAATAGCCTGCACATCTAAACACAACGATTAAGTAATATTATTACATGAAGAAACAATATATCGCGATGATTTCCAGTCCACCGGGAAGCCCCCAAACTGCGACCGGGAAACAACAATTACTCATTTAATATAATAATACGCGCTGTAAATCACCAAATTGATGCCGCAAAGTTCGTATACGATGTATAGAACATCACTTATAGCTTGATCATGCGCGGCGCACTGCTAAGTCGCTCGCCGCTCCGATAGGCACATCTCATGCTGATCTCCGCCGCCTTGATTTGCCAAACCGTATTGGTCGGCATTGCGGGCTTCGCCATCTCGGTGAGCGCGAAGCGGTGGGCGAACGGCATTATTTATGGTGCTGCCGCCCTCGTCTGCCTGACCGGACTCGGCATTGCGCTGGCCAGCATTTCAGCCCCTTCCGCCCTGACGCTGCCACTGGGCCTGCCCTGGATCGGCATGCATTTCCGCATCGACGCCCTCAGCGCCGTGTTTGCAGCGGTGGTCAATCTCGGCGGCGCCGCAGCCTGCGTATTCGCAATCGGCTATGGCCGACACGAGCAATTCCCGCAGCGAGTCCTGCCGTTCGTGCCGGCGTTCCTGGCGGCGATGAATCTGGTCGTTCTGGCCGACGACGCCTTCACCTTTTTGTTGTCCTGGGAGTGCATGTCGCTGTTGTCCTGGGCCTTGGTAGTGAGCCACGACCGCACAAACGAGAATTTG
Organism: Alphaproteobacteria bacterium; assembly: GCA_023259375.1. Classification (GTDB taxonomy): domain Bacteria; phylum Pseudomonadota; class Alphaproteobacteria; order Micropepsales; family Micropepsaceae; genus Rhizomicrobium. Next base: position 61,683 of record JAHFQC010000012.1, on the reverse strand, counting down.
CGTGCCGGCTTGATTTATATGGCGATGGCGGGCCTCGGGACCTTGGCGCTGTTCGCGACGTTTGCGCTCCTGACCGGCCCGGGTGCGGATTTCACCTTCGCCGCCATTCGCTCTCACGGCATCAGCCCCGCCCTGTCGGGCGTCGTGCTGGGACTGGCTTTGCTGGGCGCCGGGTCGAAAGCCGGCCTATTCCCGCTGCACGCCTGGCTGCCGCTCGCTCATCCTGCCGCCCCGAGCCACGTCTCCGCGCTGATGAGCGGGGTGATGACCAAGGTCGCCGTCTACGGCTTCGTCCGAATCGTGTTCGATTTGATGGGACCGGTCGACTGGCGCCTCAGCATCGTAGTGATCGTCATCGGCGCCGTGACGGCGTTGCTCGGCGTCCTTTATGCGTTGATGCAGCACGACCTGAAGCGGTTGCTCGCCTATCATACAGTCGAGAATATCGGCATCATTTTTGTCGGTCTCGGCTTGGCGCTGGCGTTCCGCAGTTCCGGGCTCATTGCGGCGGCCGCCTTGGCCTTCACCGCCGCCCTGTTTCACGTCTTCAATCACTCGCTGTTCAAAAGCCTGTTGTTCTTTGGCGCCAGTGCCATCCAAAACGCCACTGGCGAGCGCGACATGGACCGCCTTGGCGGGCTCATCCATGCCATGCCGCAAACGGCGTTTGCGTTCCTGATCGGCGCCGCCGCGATTTCCGCCCTGCCGCCGCTCAACGGCTTCGCTTCGGAATGGATGGTGTTTCAGGCGGCGTTTCAGAGTGCGGCCCTGCCGCAATGGGGCTTGCGCCTGATCATCCCCGCCGCGGCGGCCGTGCTGGCGCTCTCGGCAGCACTGGCGGCGGCCTGCTTCGTCAAAGCGTTCGGCATCACCTTCCTGGGACGCGCCCGCAGCGATGCCTCCTCGTCGGCCAAGGAAGTCGACCGAACCTCGCGCTTCGCCATGTTTGCTCTAGCGGCCGGATGCGGTGTGGCCGGCATCGCACCGGGCCTCTTCACCAACCTGCTGCGCCCTGCTTCGCAGATGCTGACGCAAGCGGCCACACCATTCGCGACCCTGCCGGCGCCGCTGACGCCGATCGCCGCCAGTCACAACACCTATAATGGACTCGTGGTTGCCCTCGGCATTGCCATCGCGGCGGGCCTTATCGCAGCGGTGGTGAAAGCATTCGCCAACCGCCGCACGCGCCGCAGCGACACCTGGGACTGCGGCCATCCTGAGATCAATGTGCACGCCCAGTACACGGCCGGCAGCTTTGCCCAGCCGATCCGCCGCGTCTATGCCGCCTTCGTCTTCCGCGCCCGCGAAACGGTCCAGCTGCCGCCGCCGTGCGATCTCGCGCCAGCACGGCTCGAGACCTCGCTTATCGATCCCGTCTGGAAACTGCTTTATGCCCCGGTCGGCCGCTCGATCAGCGTCGTGTCCGGCCGCTTGAACCCGTTCCAGCATCTGACGATCCGCTATTACCTCGGCATCGTCTTCGTCACTCTCGTTGTCCTTCTCACGGTGCTGGCGATATGGCCATGAGCGATCTCACCGTACAGGTTTTGCAGGCGATCCTGGCTCTCGGGCTGGCGCCGCTCCTCACCGGCATGGTGCGCAAAACCAAAGCCAAGTTGCAGCGCCGCCGCGGTGCGTCGATCTTCCAGCCCTATCGCGACATCGCCCGCTTGATGCGGAAAGAGGCGGTGGTTTCGCACGACGCCTCCTGGATCTTCACCGCGGCACCGACCTTTATTCTGGCCGCGACCTGGGTGGCGGCCGCGCTGGTGCCGATGTTCGCTTTCGCCAGCGGTTTGTCGTCGGCCGCCGATTTCATCGTCATGATTGGGCTTCTCGCCAGTGCCCGTTTTGCCCTGGCGCTTGCCGGTCTCGATATCGGCACCAGTTTTGGCGGTCTCGGCTCGAGCCGCGAAATGCTGTTCGCCACCGTCGCCGAGCCGGCCATCCTGATCCTGATCTTCGCTCTGTCGTTGATCTGCGGCACCACGCGATTGCTGGATATCGCCGCCTTTATCCAGACTGCGCAGATCGGACCGCACATTTCGCTGCTGCTGGCGTTCGCCGGTCTTGCGATGCTGGCGGTGGTCGAGAACGGCCGCATCCCGGTCGACAATCCCGCCACCCATCTCGAACTGACGATGGTGCACGAAGCCATGGTGCTGGAATATTCCGGCCGCCATCTGGCGCAGATCGAACTCGCCGCCTCGCTGAAACTGCTGTTCTACGTGTCGCTGCTTTCGGCCGTGTTCCTGCCCTGGGGGCTTGCACCCGCCGGAGCGTCCTTCGCGCTGATCGGTTTGGGGCTGGCACTCTATTTCGTCAAACTGGCGGGCGCGGCCATGCTGCTGGCCACCTTCGAGATCTCGATCGCCAAGATGCGTGTCTTCCGCGTGCCGCAGTTTACCGGCGTCGCACTGATGCTCGGACTGCTGGCCGTGATCCTCCTGCTCGTCTCGCGGAGCTTCTGAATGGGACCGTTCGACATCGCACACTTCCTGGCGGGCTTGGTGGTGCTGCTCAGTTTCGCCCTGCTCTATCAGGATCGCCTGCCGCCGCTGATCAACACCTTCGCGGCCCAGTCGCTGGTGCTGGCGCTGTCGGTGGCGTGGCAGGCACAGGCGCAGCACGCGCCGCATCTTCTTATCACCGCGGGTATCGAGTTTTGCTTCAAGACCATCGTGATCCCGCTGGTACTTACCTGGACCATCCGCAATCTCAAGATCCATCGCACGGTGGAGATCGTCGTCAGTGTCGGACCGACGATCATCGCCGGAATCGCTCTGGTCGGCCTCTCGATGGGGCTGATGCTGCGCGCCGGCGCCGGCATCGGCAATCTGGCGCATCAGGACATGGCGTTCGCGCTGTCGGTGGTTCTGCTCGGCCTCTTAATGATGGTGACCCGCCGCAACGCGGTCAGCCAGGTAATCGGCTTCATGTCGATCGAGAACGGTCTGGTTCTGGCCGCTACCGGCGCCCGCGGCATGCCGTTCGTGGTCGAAACCTGCGTCGCCTTCTCGGTGCTGGTGGTGCTGATCGTCATCGGCATTTTCCTGTTCCGCATTCGCGAACGCTTCGACAGCGTCGATGTCGCCCTGATCGACAGTTTCCGGGGTGAGCGGTGATGAACTGGCTCCTTCTTCCCGCCGCCCTGGTTCTTCTGTTGCCGCTGGCGGCTGCCTTTCTGCTGACGCTGATCCCGAGCTACCGCATCGGCGCCTGGCTCAACATCATCGCGTCGGGATGCACGTTCCTCGCCTCGCTCGGCCTCTTGAGCGTTCGCGCAACCGGCCCGCATGGTCTTCTGTTCGTCGACGATCTCAATATTGCCTTTGCGATCATCACCTCGCTGGTCGGCTTCACCACCGCAATCTTCAGCAAAGGCTATATCCAAAGCCTGATCGAGATCGGCCGGCTGCAGAACGCCCATCTGCGTTTTTATCACACGATGTTCCAGATCCTGCTCGGCGCCATGAATCTGGCACTGCTAACCAGCATCACCGGCGTGATGTGGGCGGCGATCGAGATTGCAACCCTCGTTACCGTGCTGATGGTCGGCGTCTACCGCTCGCACGAGGCCCTGGAAGCAGCGTGGAAGTACTTCATCCTGTCGAGCGTCGGCATCGCCCTGGCGCTGTTCGGCACCATCCTCGTCTATATGGTTGCCCAGCCGGTCGTGGGTGAAGGCCTTGCCGCCATGTCGTGGGTCAAGCTCGCGGCGCATGCCGGCACCTTCAACCCGATGCTGTCGAGCATCGCCTTCGTTTTCATCCTGCTGGGCTATGGCACCAAGGCCGGTCTTTTCCCGATCCACGCCTGGCTGCCGGATGCCTACGCCGAAGGTCCCACGCCGGTAGCCATGCTGTCGTGTCTGCTCCTCAATGTCGCGATGTATGCCATCCTGCGCTTCAAGATGCTGTTTGCCGGCACGCTCGGCGTGATCCCGCCCGGCACCATGATGGTGACGCTGGGGCTGACCTCGGTAATTTTCGCCGGGCTGATGCTTTACCGCCGCCGCGACATCAAACGCTTCTTCGCCTACTCCTCGATCGAACACATGGGCATCGTCGCCTTTGCCTTTGGCATCGGCGGCCCGATTGCGAATTTCGCCGGCCTTCTGCACATGGCGATGCATGCCCTGACCAAATCCGGCCTGTTCTATGTCATCGGCCACATCATTCGGGTCAAAGGCTCGCAAAAGTTCGACGCCATCGGCGGGCTGACCTCCAGCCATCCGATACTGGGCTGGACCTTCGTCATCGCCGTGGTGGCAATCGCCGGACTGCCGCCGTTTGGCCTCTTCACCAGCGAATTCCTGATCATGACCGCGGCGGTGAATGCCAATCCGCTGCTGGCGGCAGGTCTAGGCGTTGGCCTTCTGCTTTCGCTCGGCGCTCTGTTCCTGTGCCTCAATCGGGTTGCTTTCGGCGCCCCGCGCGGCGCCCTGAGGCCCGATGAGGGCTCGCTGCTGCCGGTGATGATTCACTTGGCCATCGTGCTGGCATTCGGCCTTTTCATTCCAGGCGAGGTGACGGCCTGGTTCCAGCATGTCGCCAGGATGTTGGGGTAGGACATGGTCACACTCAGCGACATCGTTGGAAATACGGACCGCCGCTGGCCGCGCGTGGAGGTGGCTCGGGACGTTTGGGAATATGCCCGCACCCAGCTCGCCGAAGGCAAATGGGATTTGATCGCCCACTGGGGCGAACCCGATATGGTGCATGTGGCGCTGCGAGAACACGGCAGCGGCACGACCGGCATTCTCAGTCTGAGCGCCAGAGGCTCGTTCCCGTCGCTCGGCCGTGATTGCTTGCCCGCCCGGCGTCTCGAACGCGCGATCCGCGATCTTGTCGGGCTCATTCCCGAACAGGCGCCCGATACCCGCGCGTGGCTCGATCATGGCCGCTGGAGCATGCGCCATCCGCAAGGTACGCCGGAACAACCCGCCGGACCGCAACCCTATGCGTTCCTGCCGGTGGAAGGCGAGAGCCTGCACCAGATTCTGGTCGGCCCGGTGCATGCCGGCATCATTGAGCCAGGGCATTTCCGCTTCACTTGCAGCGGCGAAACTGTGGTCCGGCTCGAAGCACAGCTGGGCTATGTCCACAAAGGCATCGAATCCCTGATGACCGGCGCGCCGCTCGAACGCGCCAGCAAACTGGCCGCACGCGTTTCCGGCGACACCACCGTGGCCTACAGCACAGCGTTTGCGCAGGCGGTCGAAACAGCGTGCGCAACCGAGGTTCCTGCCCGGGCGCTATACCTGCGCGCGATCATGCTGGAGCTGGAGCGCCTCGCCAATCATTTCGGCGATATCGGCGGTACCTGCAACGACGCCGCCTTCAGCTTGATGCTGGCGAATTGCGCCGTCATGCGCGAGCATGTGCTGCGCACCGCCCAAACGGCTTTCGGTCACCGCCTGATGATGGATCGCGTCATTCCCGGCGGCGTTGCGGCCGATCTTTCCACGGCGGGCCAGAGCGCAATCGCGGCGCTGCTCAAGCGCATCCGCAAGCAATTCCCAGCCATCGTCGCGCTTTACGAAGACACCGCCTCGCTGCAGGACCGCACCGTGCGCACCGGCATGCTGCGGCACGATCTGGCGATGCAGTTCGGCGCCGGTGGTTATATCGGGCGGGCCTCGGGCCGGTCGTTCGATACCCGCAAGATTCTGCCATGGGCGCCCTATGACACGCTCGCGTTCGAGACGCCGCTGTTGCAGCGTGGCGATGTCGATGCCCGCATTCGCATCCGCATCGCCGAGGTCGAGCAGAGCTGTGTGCTGCTCCGCCAAATGCTGGACGCTCTGCCGTCCGGTCCGATCCAAGCCGAAGTCGTCCCCCGCGCTGGCGAAGGCACGACGATGGTGGAAGGATTCCGTGGTGACATATTCGCCTGGCTGCGCCTGAACGATGACGGCACGCTGGCGCGCTGCCACTTGCGCGATCCGTCCTGGTTCCAATGGCCGCTACTGGAAGCCGCCATCTACGGGAACATCGTGGCCGACTTCCCGCTCTGCAACAAATCGTTCAACTGCTCCTACTCAGGGCACGATCTGTGATGCGCAAACTGCTGCTCAAAAGCATCTTCGGAAAAGCGCTGACCGAAAAGGCACCGGCCGCCGACGAACGCGCGCTCGCGGAATTGGCGGAAAAAGTTCAGACCGCCGCGCGGCAGCGGCTGGGGCGCAGCCTCTCGATCCGTCAAGTCGATGCCGGCTCCTGCAATGGCTGCGAGCTGGAAATCCATGCCCTCGGCAACGCGTTCTACGATATCGAGCGCTTCGGTTTCCATTTCGTGGCCTCGCCGCGTCACGCCGACGTTCTTCTGGTCACGGGCCCGTTAACCGCCAACATGCGCGAGGCGCTCGAGCGTACCTATGCGGCAACGCCCAATCCCAAATGGGTGGTGGCGGTCGGCGGCTGCGCTTTGGACGGCGGCATCTTCGCCGGAAGCTATGGCGTTGTCGGCGGCGTCAGTGCGGCAATACCGGTCGATTTGCACATTCCCGGCTGCCCGCCCGAGCCGCGCGCCTTGCTCGCCGGATTGCTGGCTCTGATGGAACAGCGCTCCGTTACGCCGTGACGACTTCGTTGTCGCGCGCGATTTGCTCGGCGGCGGCATAATCGGTTTTGCCGGTGCCCAGCAGCGGGATCTGCGCCACTTTGATGATATGGCGCGGGAACGACAGCTTGGTCAGGCCCGCGGCGCGCAACGGCGCATGCAGGTGGCTCGGTTCGAACTCGCCGCATTCCGTCAAGAGAACGATGACCTCGCCCTTGCGCGTGCGCTGAATGCTGACGACGGCATGGCGCACATCCGGCCGCAGCGAGCTGATCACGGCCTCGATGGCACCGAGCGACACCATTTCGCCGCCGATCTTGGCGAAGCGCTTGGTGCGGCCGAGAATGGTGATGAAGCCAGCCGCATCAAGGCTCACGACATCGCCGGTATTGTACCAGTCCGTGACCGGCTGAATCACGCCCGGTCGATCGGCCTTGATGTAACCCAGCATCAGATTGGGGCCGCGCACCAACAGCTCGCAGCCATCTTTGATGCCATCCACCGGCAGCAGCTTGACATCGAGGCACGACACCGCCCGCCCGACCGAACCCGGTTTGTAGTGCAACGGCGTATTGACACTGATGACCGGCGCCGTCTCGGTGGCGCCATAGCCTTCGAACAGCCGGACGCCGAACTTTTCCGCCCACAGGCGCCGCGTTTCCGGCTTGATCCGCTCCGCACCGCCGATGGCAAACCGCAGGAAATAGAAGTCATGCGGCGCCGCGTTGCGGGCGTAGCTGGAAAGGAACGTATCGGTGCCGAGCAACAGGGTGGCACCGACGTCGTACACCAGCTCCGGAATGTCGTGATAGCGCAGCGGCGAAGGATAGAGGAACGTCCGCGTGCCGTAGAACAGCGGCGCAAACAGCCCCAGCGTCAAACCGAAGGAATGAAACAGCGGCAGGCAGGCAAACACGCTGTCGCCGGCGCTGAAGCCGATGCTGACGCCGAATTGAACCGCATTGGTGATGATGTTGCGGTGACTGAGCACTACGCCTTTGGGCGCCCCCTCGGTACCGGAGGTGAACAGGAGCACCGCCGGACGATCGGCATCGTTGCTGAGGCCGCGCGCCGCCAGCGACACCGGCAGCCGCGCCCGCAGCCATCCGGCGAAGCGATCCCGGCGGCCGATCTCAGCCATAATATCTTCGAGGTAGAGAACGCGGATCGAATCCTCCGCCAGTGCTTCGATCACCGGCTCCAGATGGAGCGCCGTCACAAAAGCGCGCTGGGTGACGACGGTGGAGATCTGTGCCATGCGGCAGGTCTGTGCTACCGCCAGCGGGCCGGAGCTGAAATTGATCATCGCTCCGACGCGGTCGAGGGCCTGAACCGCGAAAATCGTGGTCGCATCGGGGATGCCATTCGGCAGCATGATGCCGATCGTCTTTTCGCCCGCACCGATCACGCGCGCCAAGGCGCCCGCTAAGGCAAAAACCTGGGTAACGAACGCGTTATGGCTCAAAGGCTGCCGCGAGGCGTCCTCAATGATCTGGTTGCCGCCGCCGCGGACCGCCCGACTGGCCAGCATCTGCCGCAGCAAAGTGGAGACCGGTGCTCCCGCGACCAGTGCTGCTTGCATGATGTCGTGCAGCCGCGCTCCGGCGAGCTGCCGCCGCTGATGGCCTTTGACCTCTTTCGGCAAATTCAGCTTCACGGCGGGCAGAACGGTCACCGTGATGTTCGGAAACAGCCGTTTGCGGATCCGTCCCTCGAGAGCGGAAAACTTCGAGTATTGCGGCCCCTCGATACGGACCGGCACGATCGCGGCACCGGCCTTGTCGGCAATCAGGCCGGGACCTTCGTAGA
>JAHFQC010000012.1:0-53300 GCA_023259375.1 Alphaproteobacteria bacterium | reverse complement strand
TCAGGCCGCCGGTGCGGCCGACCCGGCCTTCGGGAAAGGCCATGCACGGTGTGCCCGCCTTGATCGCCTCGACCATCAGCTTGGCGGTAATCGGATGATGCTGATTGAGGCTATGGCCGTCGCGCCAATAAGGTTTCAGCCAACGCCGCTCAGCGATGGTAGCCGGCGTCGCGAACAGAATCCGCCCGGGCAAGAAGGCCGACAGCAAAACCGCGTCCCACACCGATACGTGGTTGGCGACGATCAACACCCGATTGCCGGCCGCGGTCAGGTTCTCGAGACCGGTCACCTTGACGCGGCAGAACAGCCGCAGCAGCGGCCGCACCACGACAAACGGATGAAACATCCGCGAAAAAACCGAAAAATACGCCATCAAGCTCTCACGTAACGTGGCGCGACTATGCGCGCTTACCGAGTGCCGTCTGCGCCGATGCGCATCGCGACCGATCACCCCTTCGAACAAGTGTCGGCAGGTCCGGCAGGACCGAAGTCAGATCAATAGAATTAATACGGGAAATCGCCAACAGAGGGTGGCCAGAAGGGTCGCGGCGAGGCGTCACGGACCCCGGTAAATTCACCACATCGTGAATGCCGGCCGCCGCTGCGGGCCGCCGACACCCGGCCGGATGAGCCAAAATAGCCCGGCCCCAAGAGGGCCGTGCTTTCGCACGTCTGGACTAAAAGGCGGAAGAAATGGTGCACCGGGCAGGATTCGAACCCACGACCCCCAGATTCGTAGTCTGGTGCTCTATCCAGCTGAGCTACCGGTGCCGCGTTAGGGCGCGCAACCTATTCATCGGCGACGACAAACGCAAGAGATCAGAGCGACCATGACGATTCGTCGCCACATGGCCGGGCGGTTACCAACTAAACACCCGAAATCCCCCCAGAAAGCCGCAGTTTCTGCCCTTGTCCCAGCGCGTGCCGGTGGATAAGACTTCCGCGGACCTCGCGCGACAATAGCGCAGGCGGGCTGGATGTCCGCAGGGCCTGGGCCCGCGCGGATTTGGAGAGCTGCAATGACAGTGAAATTCGCCGGGCGGGCTGCTATTTCAGGCGTTTCGTCGCGGATATTCGGGGCCGTAGTGCTAGTCGCAGCAATGGGCCTTGCTGGCTGCTCCGACGTCGATTCGATGTTGTTCGGTGATTCGGGAACCGACGCGGGAGCGCCCGGACCGGTCGCCAGCGATACGTCGAGCCCGGCTCCGGCCCCCAGTTACGCCGCTCCGGCCGCACCGAGTGCAAGCCAGGCGGGAACCGTCGGCACAGTTGCGCGAATCACGCCTGTGACGATTGAGCCCGGTTCCGACACCGGCAGCTCCGTGTCCAAGACCATCGCCGGCCTCCGGTCGCAGCTCCAGGGCCTGCAGGGCTCGCTGGCGTCCAACGCAGGCAGCTTCAGCGATCTGCACGGCAGCGGCGCCAGCGCCGCCGCGGCTTATTACGAAGCGCGCGGGCACATTACTGCCCGGCTTCAGGTCGGCACCACCCGCGGCAACCCGGAACTCGTCGCTGAGTGGAACCGGGCCCAGTCCGCCCTCGACCAGCTTTCGGGCAATATCAACAAGTTGAATGCCCTCGGCAGCCGCGTCGCCGCCGATGCCAACGCCGCCCATGTCGCCCTTGACCAGATCGGTGCGGCCTTCAACGTCAGCGGTGCCTATGACGAAGACCATCGCCAGCTTTCAGTGCTGCAGGACGAAACCAACCAGACCATCATCCTGCAGGATCGCCTGTTGGGCGAGGTTTCGGCCGACATCCAACGCCAGACCGCCTATGTCGCCAACGAGCGCGCCAACCTGACGACCCTCGCTGCCGCCATCAAGAACGGCGAACTCTATGGTGCCGATCTGTCGTCCCCGATGTTCGCCACCGGCCGTGGCGGCTCCGCCCGCGCCTATACCGGCGGTTCCGCACCGCTGGTGACCATCCGCTTCGACCGCTCCAACGTCGATTATCAGCAGATCCTGTACGCAGCGGTGAACCAGGCCCTTCAGACCCGTCCGGGCGCGGCGTTCTCGATCATTGCCGTGTCGCCGACCAAGGGAACCGTGACGGCCGTGCAGCTGGCCCAGACCGCGGCCCAACGTCATGCCCAGGAAGTCCTGCGCTCAATGACCGATATGGGCGTGCCGGCGTCGCGTCTGACAGTGCAGTCGCAGACCGATCCGGGTGTGAACTCGAACGAAGTGCGGGTGTTCGTCCGCTAACGCGGCCACCTGAACAAAATCGACGGCGGGCAGGACCTCCTGTCCGCCGTTTTGTTATCTGGCTCCAGTTATCGGCCGTCGCGAAAACTGCGGAAGGGTCCGAGGCTGTCCGCTTCCCAGACCCCGCGGGCAATCGCCCGGGCCATTGTGTCGGCCGCCACAGCCCCCAATTCCAGCACGGCCAGCGGACGCGCGCCCTCCACCGGACGGCGACCGGTCGACACGGCATAGACAAGATCGCCGTCGAACGGCGTGTGGACCGGACGCAAAGCGCGGGCGAAGCCGTCCGCCGCCATGATGGCGAGCCGCTTCAGCTCCACCCGGGTCAGATCGGCATCGGTGGCAACCACGGCGATGGTGGTGTTGGTTCCGGGTTGCGGGCGGCCTTTCATGTCGTCGGGCAGTCCCGAGGCCGTCACCGGTCCGGTAGGCCGGCGGCCGCCGAATTCGCCGTCGAGCTCGAACGGCCACGCCCACAAGGCCTCGCCGCCCGGCATCACCGGCGAACCGACGGCGTTGACCGCCGCCAGCGCACCCACGGTGGTTCCGTCCGCAAGCACCGACGAGGCACTACCGAGGCCGCCCTTATAGGCGCCTGCGACCGCCCCCAAGCCCGCACCGGCATTGCCGAGGCGGAAGTCCAGTCCCGCTTGTTCGGCCGCCTGTTTACCCAAGCGACGATAAGGCGGCTCGTCGCCCCAGTCCTTGTCGCCGCCGCTGCCGAGGTCGAACAGGATCGCACCCGCCACCACCGGAATGCGCGGCAACCCCGGCGCAATTTCGTAGCCGCGGCCAATCGCTTTCAGATGCGCCTGCACGCCGCCGCCGGCATCGAGCCCGAAGGCCGAACCGCCTGACAAAAATAGCCCGTCGATGCCGTCGACCAGCGATACCGGATCAAGCGCCGCGGTTTCGCGCGTGCCCGGGGCGCCGCCGCGGATATCGGCCGCGGCCGCCATCGGCTTTTCCGGCAAAACCACAGTAACGCCGGTGCGGATTTGAAGGTCTTGGGCGTTGCCGACCAGCAGGCCCGGCACGTCGGTGATCAGATTGCGTTCGCCTTTGCGGATCATGCCGGACACGCTAGCCTTCCCGCGCTTCTCCCGAAAGAGACGGAATGAAACGGTTTGCGGTCCTTGTTCTTGCCTTTCTGTTGATCCCGGCGCACGCCGCTCAGCGCCATATGATCGCCGCCGCCAACCCGCTGGCGGCCGAGGCCGGCCTTCAGATGCTGCGCCAGGGCGGATCGGCGGTCGATGCCGCGATTGCGGCGCAAGCGGTGCTGACCCTGGTCGAACCGGAATCCTCCGGCATCGGCGGCGGCTCATTCATGCTGCTGTTCGATCCCGCCACCAACAAAGTGACGAGCTTCGACGGCCGCGAGACCGCGCCCGCCTCGGCCAAGCCGACCATGTTCCTCGATGCGGCGGGCAATCCGCGGCCACACCGCGATGCCATTCCGGGCGGACTGTCGGTCGGCGTGCCGGGCAATCTTGCGATGCTGGAACTGGCGCACAAGAAATACGGCAAGCTGAAATGGGCGACGCTGTTTGGACCGGCGATCAAACTCGCCGAACAGGGTTTCCCCGTCTCCAAAAAATTGGCCAAGCTCCTCGCCGCCAATCCCGACATCGCCGCGATGCCTGACCTCAAGCGCTATTTTGCGCGGGCGGACGGGACGCCGGTGCAAGCGGGCGACATTTTGAAGAATCCGGAACTCGCCGCCACGTTCAAAACCATCGCCAAAGGCGGCGCGCGCGCGTTCTATCGCGGTGAGATCGCCAAAGCGATCGTCGCCAAGGTGCAGCATGCGCCGGTCAATCCCGGCGGCATGACGTTGAACGACCTTGCGCGTTACCGCGCGGCGGAACGGGCGCCGGTGTGCGCGACCTATCGCGTCTACAAACTCTGTTCGATGGGCCCGCCGTCGTCGGGCGGCATAGCGGTGTTGCAGATCCTGAAACTGGTGGAGCGCTTCCCGTCGGCGAACCTTCAGCCTGATACGCTGTCTGGCGTGCATCTCTTCGCCCAGGCCAGCCGCCTCGCCTTCGCCGACCGCAACCGGTACGTCGGCGATCCGGCGTTCGTGAAAGTGCCGGTCGCGGGGTTGTTGAACGGTGCTTATCTCAAGGACCGCTCGGCGCTGATCAGGACCGACCGCGACATGGGCACGGCTGAGGCGGGCACGCCGCCGATGATCAAAGCCGAATTCGGCCGCGGCGATACCGAAGAACAGGAGGGCACCAGCCATCTGTCGGTGGTCGATGATGCCGGCCGCGCGGTCTCGATGACCACCACAGTCGAATTCCTGCTCGGTTCGGAAATGATGGTGGGCGGCTTCGTGCTCAACAACCAGCTCACCGATTTCTCCTTCGTGCCGGTGCAAGACGGCAAACCGGTGGCCAACGCGCCCGGCGCAGGCAAGCGGCCCTTGAGCGCTATGGCGCCGACGCTGGTGTTCGACAAGAACGGCAAGTTCCTGATCGCCACCGGCTCGCCGGGCGGCCCCGCGATCATCGACTACGTCGCGCAGAATTTGATCGCGCTGCTCGACAGCGGTTTCGATCCGGTCAAAGCCGCAGCACTCGGCCATGTGATCGAACCCAATGGCCCGTTGCTGCTCGAAAAGACCCCTGTTCTTACCGGCTTGGCGCCGCGCCTTAGCGCGATGGGTTACGAGGTGCGGACTCTGGCGAGCGAATCCAGCGGTCTGCATGTCATCAAGCGCACTCCCACCGGCCATGTCGGCGCTGCCGATCCCCGGCGCGAAGGCGTGGCGATCGGCGATTGAGGGATTTACTGCCCTCGCGGGCGCAAAACTTCTTCCGTCTGGGTCACGTTAATTGGGGTCTGGGTGGATTATCCAGTCTCGGTGCGCGACTGCGAAAAGCATCGCACGAGAAATCCACTCTGCCCTCCATTACTAAAACAGCCAATCGACCAGACGCCCCAGCCAGGTGCGGTGGCGGGTGCGTTTCTTGGGCGGCACCACAGGCTCGGCCGGAACGGCGCGCGCCGACCAGGGGCAGACGACGGAGCCAGTGTCGACAACGTATGGCACCTCGGCCAGGACCTGATCGAGGCTGCGTCCCGCCGCGATGCGGAAATCGGCGCGCATGCGGGCGCAGAAACCGCGATCGGTGCTGAAGCGCAGCGACGAGGCGTTGGCCAATTCGGTCTTATAAAGATTGTAGGCGTCGGACGGCGCGGAGGCTGTGCGCTGAAAATAGGCCATCAGGGCGCGATCCGCGTCCTGCAGCGCCGGACGATGGGCGAGCACGAAATTGTTGTAAGACGCAACGTCAGCGCATTGAAACGCCGCCACCATCATTTCCTGCTGCAAGGCGGCGGCGTGCAGCGCGTTCGTCTCGTCCGGCGTCTCGCAGCGCTCCGCCGCCACCGCCGGAACCGTCAGCATCGCTAGAACCGCAACAATCGCCCGCACCAGCGCCTCCTTGCGAGAACTTAGCGGGCCGACGGAACGGCTGCAATGTGCCGAAGGCGGCAGTTAAGCATAGGTGAGGGAAGGAACGATCGCCCCCCCTATCCGCCTCATTCGCAACGGCGATGTGCTGCTACTTCTCCGCTTTTGGCGCAGAAGCATCGGCGCGCACGCACGCGCCGGGATCGCCGAGCAACGTCACGAAGTTATGGAACTGATGCTTCGCCAACGCCTCGCCGTTTTCGTCAATTAATTGTGCCGAGATTTCGCAATAGTCCAAGGCATCGCCGAACCCGATCGTTAGCTGCTGCGTAAGCCGCAACGGTTTGCCGTCGGTTTCGTGAACCACCACAAAGTGCCCACCCAATGGCGAGATCGCCAGGATCGGCAGGAAAGACACGCGATTCAGCCCGGTGACACAGCCGTTCTGAACATCCATCCTGTTTCCGATCTCGGGCGCGAGCTTGGTGCAGATATGGTATGTCGCTTTCACGGGACAGGTGGCGTAGCGGTTTGCATATGTCGCCTTTGGCGTGGATAAGAAAACACCGCTATCCCAGACACCAAGCGAACATGTATTGGGATCGATGTCCATCTTCTTGGTATAGCCCTCGAACACGCGCATTAGCTCCGGCGGGCTGGGCGTGAACGGCCCGGCGGCCGCTGAGCTCGAAATCAGAATGACGGGCAACAGCAAGAGTGCCTTCCGCATTTCCCCCTCCACGACAAAAACGCGACCCCGACGGCGATTGCGAGGCCGTCACCACCAAGGCTGCGATTGGGCGCAGCGGATTTCGTTACCGCGCAAGACTCCATCTTTATCGGCATCGCACATGACGATCGTGTTTTTGACATGCATCTCGTCAGCCTCAGCCCACTCGCCGGGGTCGATCCGGCCGTCGAAATTATTGTCGATCACGAATTTCAATACGACCGTCGCTTCCTCGACCCGACCGCCCAGGCGCGCCGCAAGTTCTCGGATATCGATGTACCCGTCGCCGTTGCGGTCTATGGTTTTGAATGCGGCTTTGCGCGCGTCCAAGAGCGTAGCGACCTTGTTGGCATCTATGACGCCGTCGCCGCTTACATCCCAACTGGCAGCCAGCGCTGCAGTCGAAACAAAAAATGCTGCCGCCAGAAACAGGCCGAATCGCGCCATGAAGCCCCCCGCCAATGCCGCCGTGGAGTAGCCTATCCCAACCGATCAGCGGAGAAATGGCTCAAATCCGCACAGCGCCGAACCCGGGTTATGATAGTCGCGATCACGATCGATATTGAATGCGGACTTTTAACCCGGACGATTTTTACATCGGCAATGTGATCCGGAACACCGTGCCTTGCGCGCAGGTCGAGACCAGCGTGAGGTCGCCGCCGTGGCCGCGGACGAGATCGCGGGCGATAGCGAGGCCGAGGCCGGTACCGCCGGGACGACCCGCCGATACGAACGGCCGGAACAGTTTCACGGCGACGATCGGTGGGATACCGCAGCCGCTGTCGGCAATATCGATGACCAGCGCTCCATCGGCCGATGCCGCGCGAACGGCTACGGTGCCTTTGCCGCCGCACGCCTCGCAGGCATTGCGGAGCAGATTGAGCACGACGCGGAACAGCTGCTCGCGATCAGCGCGGGCTATTACGCTCTCATCGACCGCGTTGTCGAAACGGCAATCGCCGGCATGGCCTTCCATCGCCGCGCCGGCGGCTTCCTCGATCAAGTCGCGCAGCACAAAATCGGTCTGCTCGGGCGGGCGGTCCTGGGTGCGGCCGTATTGCAAGGTGGTGGTGGCCAGCGCGATGGCGCGGTCGATGGCCGTCATCAGGCGCGGCGTCAGGCGTTTGACTTCGGGGTCGCCCGAGGTCGCGACGCGGTCGCACGCCAGCTGGGCGTTGGCGAGGATGTTGCGCAAATCGTGCTGGATCCGCGACACCGCCGCGCCCACCGCCGCCAGCTTCTCCTTCTGGCGCAGGAAGCTGTAGAGATCGCTTTGCATGGCGGCGAGTTCGCGTTCGGCGATGCCGATCTCGTCGGGCCGCGCGCTGGCCACGATGATGCGGCTGGCGTCTTCCGGATTCTCATGGAAATCGCTCATCGCGCGGGTGATGCGCCGCATCGGCCGCACCGCGAAATAATAGAGGCTGAGAAACACCAGCGCGCCGGTCAGCCCGGAAATAAAGGCGGCGGCGGCCATCACCTGGCGGGCATAGCGCATCAGACCGGCGCGGATCGGCGCTTCCGACAGGATGATCGAGATGGTGCTGGCATCCTTGATCTGCGACGGGGCGATCACATGCAGGGTGCGGTGGCCGCCGTTGATCAGGCAGTCGAGCGCATTGGTGACGTCGCGCCACAGCCATTCGCGGCGCAGGTCGATGGTGCGGTCGATCCAAGAATGCGGCGCCCCAATCTGGAAATAGTCGCGCTGATACAGGCGGCGCAGCAGCACTTCGTCGGCGTCGGCGTGCTTGAGCAGATTCTGGCGCAGGTCGTCGGGCCAGTCCTGGCCCGGAGTGGTGAAGGGCAGGATCGACAATTCGGCCGACAGGATATGGTTGCCGAGAATGTCGCGTTCCTCGATCCCCATCGCCGGCAGGAAGATCAGCGCCATCGACGCCAGGACGTAGAGAACGGTCAAAAGCAGCAGGCGCCCCGACAGGCTGTGCGCCACGAGGCTCCATACCCCCTGGAGCTTCCCCGTCCTCGATTTCATACCGCGGACATTTCGCGCCAGCCCCGCGGCAAAAAAAAGACAGCGGCCACAGCAAAACCGTCATTTCGCCCGGTTATGAGCCGGCCGCATGGCTCGAAAACAGCGGCTTGGCGCGGTGTATCGTGTGCAAACGATTGCGGGAAAGAAGCAGACTTCTTACCTGCTTCGCCCTGTCGCGCGGCAGCGACCGGGCATGGACGACAATTCCCGGGATAGGGGCAACACCCGGCCGAGAATGGTCCTGGTTGAACAAAGCCAGAACTCGAGAGTCGCGCGGTCGGCCGCCGTGCGTCATTGACAGGGGGAGGGCCAGTGCTTAGAACCCCCGCCTCTTTACGCCGACCGGAGATTTACGCCCATGAAGCGCACCTATCAGCCCAGTAAGCTCGTGCGCAAACGCCGCCACGGCTTCCGCGCCCGTATGGCCACCAAGAGTGGTCGTCAGGTGTTGTCGCGCCGCCGTGCCCACGGCCGTCAGAAGCTGTCCGCCTAGCTGCCTTTTTCAGGCCTAGCCCGAGGCTGGCCATGGGGAAATTGCTGGCCGACCGCCTCAAAAAACGAGCCGACTTCCTGCGGGCCCAAAAGGGCATCCGCCGGGGCGCTACTGGTTTAACTCTTGAAGTCTGCCCCACCCCGGACGTTTCCGCCCGGGACGGGCATTTTCGTCTCGGCTTCACCGCCTCGCGCAAAGTCGGGGGCGCGGTCGAGCGCAATCGCGCCAAACGGCGCCTGCGGGCGATCGCGGCCGCGATCCTGCCGCTCGAAGCCCGCGAACGTACCGATTATGTTCTCATCGCCCGGCCGGCGACGCTGACGCGGTCCTTCCCCGAGCTGATGAAAGACCTTGCCCAAATCCTTGCCGCAGCCCATCTGAGGCTTACCCCTGTTGCGGGGGCGGGAGATGTCGATGGGCATCCTTGAAAGACTGCGGCAGATTGCCGGGGCTGTCCTGATCGCGCCGATCCGTTTCTACCGCTATGCCATCTCACCTCTGTTGCCGCCGTCCTGCCGTTTCACCCCGACGTGCTCGCAATACGCCATCGAGGCCATTCAGGTGCATGGGCCGATCAAGGGCTTGTACCTGACCGTCCGCCGGCTGTTGCGCTGTCACCCGATCAAGTGGCTGGGCGGTAGCCAAGGTTACGACCCGGTACCGCCGCGCTAGAGCGACGCCGCTCCAGCTTTTTTTGATTTTTCCTGCGATTTGTCGGAAAACCGCGCCGCACTTTCCCTTCGCGCTCTTAGGACTTCCATGGACCAGAACCGCAATTTGTTCATCGCCGTCGCTCTCTCGGCCGTGTTTATGCTGGGATGGTGGAAGTTTGCCGCCGAGCCGCAGCAGGCCAAGCTCGAGGCGCAGCACAAAGCCCAGATTGCGGCCCAGCAGAAGCAGACGCCGAAGCCGGCCGAAGCCCCGACCACGGTCGCTCCGCCGCCGGGCCTCGCCCAGCCGCAGACCGTCGCGCTGTCGCGCGCCGCGGCGCTGAAGCAGGGCGGCGCCCGCATCGCGATCGATACCCCGACGCTTCGCGGCTCGCTCCAGCTCAAGGGCGCGCGCTTCGATGATCTGAAGCTCAAGAACTATCACACTACCGTCGACCCCAAGAGCCCCAACATCGATCTGCTGGCGCCGTCGGGTTCGGAGAATCCCTATTTCGCCCAGTTCGGTTGGAGCCCGGCCGAACGCACCACCATCGTCCCCGACGACAAGACCGAGTGGAAACAGGTCAAAGGCACCACGCTGACGCCCGGCCATCCGGTGACCCTCGAATGGGATAACGGCCACGGCCTCGTTTTCACGCGCACCGTCGCGGTCGACGATCAGTACATGTTCACGGTCAACGACAGCGTCAAGGAAACCACGGGCGCCAAGACCACGCTCTATCCGCATGCCCTGGTGGTGCGGGACGGCGTGCCGAAGACCGACAAGCATTTCGTCACCTATCTCCTGCACGAAGGCTTTGTCGGCGTCGGCGGCGGCAGCGCCAAATACAAGACCTACAAGGATTACGACAAGGACGACGCCCAGCCGCTCCAGTTCGATTCCACCGGCGGCTGGCTTGGCATCACCGACAAATACTGGATGGCCGCGGTCATCCCACCGCAGAACGAGAAGTTCAACGCCGCCTACCGCGCCACGCCGTGGGGTGCGGCCAAGTCCTATCAGGCCAATTACATTCTCGGCGCCCGTAACCTTCAGCCCGGCGGCACCGCCTCGGTGACCCACAAGCTGTTCGCCGGTGCCAAGGTGGTGACGATCCTCAAGCACTACGAGAACACCCAGCAGATCGAGATGTTCGATTACGCCACCGACTGGGGCTGGTTCTGGATGTTCACCCGGCCGCTGTTCTGGGTGCTCGATCAGATCTTCCAGGTGGTCGGCAACTTCGGCCTCGCGATCATCGTCGCCACCATCTTCCTGCGCCTTCTGCTCTATCCGATGGCGAACCATCAGTTCAAATCGATGGGCAAGATGAAGAAGCTGCAGCCGCAGATGGAGCTGATCAAAAAGAAGTACGCCGACGATCAGCAGAAGCAGCAGCAGGAAATGATGGAGCTGTTCAAGCGCGAGAAGGCCAATCCGGTCGCCGGGTGCCTGCCGATGCTGATCCAGTTCCCGATCCTGTTCGCCTTCTACAAGGTGCAGGTCGTCACCATCGAAATGTTCCATGCCCCGTTCTGGGGCTGGATCAAGGACCTGTCGGCGCCCGATCCCACCACCTACGCCAACCTGTTCGGCCTTCTGCCCTACTCGGTGCCGGACAACATACCCTATATCGGCTTCCTCTTGCATGTCGGCCTGTGGCCGATCCTGATGGGCATCACCCAGTGGGTGCAGATGAAAATGAACCCGTCAGCGACCGATCCGGTGCAGCAGAAGATGTTCGCGCTGATGCCGCTGATCTTCACCTTCATGTTCGCGACCTTCCCGGCCGGCCTCGTCATCTACTACACTTGGAACAACCTGCTCTCGATGGCGCAGCAGGGCTACATGATGAAGAAGGAAGGCGTCGAGATTCACCTCTTCAACAACCTGCCTTGGCTGAAGAAGCTGGTCGGCCGCAAGGAACCGGCGTGAAGCCGCGCGAAGGAGAACTCGTCGCCGATCCGCTCGTCGCGAAGAAACTGTTCGCGGGCGAGGCCAAGTTCGTCTGGGGTGCAAATTCGGTCGAGGGATTGCCGCCGCAGAAACTGCCCGAGATCGCGTTCGCCGGGCGCTCGAACGTCGGCAAGTCGAGCCTGATCAACGCCCTCACCGGTCGCAAAGCCCTGGCGCGGGTGTCACAAACGCCGGGACGCACCCGCGAGATCAATTTTTTCGATCTCTCCGGCCAGCTGATGCTGGTCGACCTGCCCGGCTACGGCTACGCCAAAGCCTCCAAGGAACTGGCGGCCGAGTGGCAGCACATGATCTTCTCCTACCTGCGCGGCCGGCCGAGCCTGAAGCGCGTGGTGCTGTTGATCGATGCCCGCCGCGGCATCATGGCGGTCGACGAGGCGGTGATGGAACTTCTCGACAAGTCGGCGGTTTCCTACGCCATCGCCCTGACCAAATCCGATAGCCTGAAGCCGGCCGAACTCACGGAAGTGAAAGAAAAGGTGGAGGCCCAGGCCAAGACGCATACCGCCGCCTATCCGGCCCTGTTCGCGACCTCCGCCTACAAGGGGGCCAGCCTGGAGCCGCTCCAGTGCCATCTCGCGGCCTTGGCGAATCGATAAAGCGGGCCGGCCTCTCTCCCCGCCCGCGGAGCCCCATTTTTGAGCCGCCCCAATCTCGCGCATAGCGGGGAGGAAAGCCGCAGCGCGCGGCCTGTGTCACCAGCGCTACGTGAAGAAGCTGTCACGACCGAAAACCGGTTTCCACAGGGCGCCAAAACGCCTTATAAGGCCCCGACTTTTTGAGACGCTGTGCCATGGCTTTTTCGGACGACCTGGGGGGGAATCTGCGCTCGCTGGCGCGTTGGCGCTCGACCGCGCGGGTGCTGGTGGAAGCCCTGCCCTTCATCCTCCAATACGATCAGAAGGTCGTGGTGGTGAAATTCGGCGGCAACGCCATGGACGAGCACAGCCAGCACGACTTCTCCCAGGACATCGTCCTGATGAAGCAGACCGGCATCGAGCCGGTGGTCGTCCACGGCGGCGGACCGCAGATCGGGGCGATGCTGAAGAAGCTCGAAATCCCGTCGCAGTTCATCGACGGCCTGCGCGTCACCGACGAAGCCACCATGGACGTGGTCGAGATGGTGCTGATCGGCTCGATCAACAAACACATCGTCAGCGGCATCAACCGCGCCGGCGGCCATGCAGTCGGATTGTCGGGCACCGATTCCAATCTGGTGGTGGCCAAGAAACTCGAGCGCATGAAGATCGATCCCGAGACGCATGAGTCGAAGCCGGTCAATCTCAGCTTTGTCGGCGAACCGGAGGTGGTCAATCCGGAAGTGTTGCGCACCTTCATCAAGTCCGACCTCGTCCCGGTGATCGCGCCGGTGGGCGTCGGCCGCGATGGCGAGAGCTACAACATCAACGCCGATACGGTGGCAGGCGCCGTTGCGGGCTCCATGCACGCCGAACGCCTGATTCTGCTCACCGACGTCGACGGCGTGCTCGATAAGGACGGCAAGCTGATTCCGCGCCTGACCCTGTCCGAAGCGCGCACCCTGATCGCCGACGGCACCATAACGGGCGGCATGATTCCGAAGATCGAAACCGCCATCGAAGCGGTGGAAAGCGGCGTCAAGGCCGCGGTCATCCTTGACGGGCGCATTCCGCATGTGCTGCTGCTCGAACTCTTCACCGAGCATGGCGCCGGAACACTGATCACCGCCGAATGAGATGAAACGGGGGGTACTTCTTGTCGTGCTCGGACTGGCGGGCTTTGCGATGCCCGCTCGCGCCGGTCTGACACTGTGCAACCGGACGAGCACGATCGTCTATGCCGCCACTGGGGCGGTGAACTTTCCCGACGCCGCCATCAAGGGTTGGACGCGCCTCATACCCGGCGCCTGCGCCGAGGCGATCAAAGGCGATCTCACGGCGCAGAGCTACTTTCTCTACGCCAAGACCAGCCGCGCCCATGCCGGCACACCCAAGGACTGGAGCGGGGCCTCACGAACTTGCGTCCGCGATAAGGACTTCTCCCTCCGTCAGCCGTTCAACGCACGCTGTGCGGCGGGCAGCTACGAAGTCGGATTCGCCGAAATCCAAACCCAGCACATGCGGTCGTGGACAACCACCCTGCGCGACACACCCGATCTTCCCAACATGGCCGCGGCCGAACGGGCCGGCCTGAAGCGCCTGCTTGCGGATACGGGTGTCAAAAACGCCTTCACCGACAAACAGGTCGACGCCGCGCTTAAAACGTTCCGCGGCCGCGTGCACCTGACGCCCAACGCCCCCACGGCGGCGCTGTTCGACGCGCTCGAAACCGAGGCCATGAAGGCCGCCAACCCCAGCGGCTATACCCTGTGCAACGACACCTCCGGCGATGTCTATGCCGCGATCGGCCTTGCGATGGTGGGGATGAAAGGCCCGGTTTTCGTCAGCCGCGGCTGGTGGACGGTCCCAGGCGGATCCTGCGCGCCGCTCCTCACCGAATCGGTCGCGCGTAAGAAAGTGTGGCTCCGGGTCGAGCGCAGCAAAGGCGCTCCGCTGGTGCAAGGTCCAGCCAAGTTCTGCGTCACCAACATCGAATTCGACATTCAGGGAAGCGACCGCTGCGCCGCCCGCGGCCTCACCGAAGCCGCCTTCGCCGAAACCGCCGGCGGCCCCGCCCCCGGGTTTACCGCGCATGTCACAGCGAACGGGCTGACAAAATAGGTCCATCCCCCTTGCGGGAGAGGGATTTTACCAACTGTTCACCATGCCGCCCCACCCGTTAATCTTCGTGCAAAATCGCGCGCGCAGAATATCCTGGACGGGAAGGGGCTGGTTCGGTGATCGACGGCATCACGCACGAAGCACGTCCGCCGGCGGAGGCACCGGATTTCCGCGCTGTCGAGACCTGGATCTTCGATCTCGACAACACTCTTTATCACGCCGATTCCAACCTGTTCGCGCAGATCGAATCGCGCATGACCGAATTCATTGCCCATCGCCTCGACGTGCATCCGGGCGAGGCCTACACCCTGCAGCACTTTTATTTCCGCAGCTACGGCTCGACCCTGCGCGGGCTGATGGAATGCGATCACGTCGATCCCGATGAGTTTCTCAACTACGTCCACGACGTCGACCTCACGCCGCTGCGTCCCGAACCGCGGCTGCGCACCGCGCTGGAGCGCCTTCCCGGCCGCCGCGCCGTCTTCACCAACGGCAGCCGCAATCATGCCGAGCGCGTGCTGAAGCAGATCGGCCTCGACGGGCTATGGAGCGACATCTGGGACATTCACACCATCGCGTTTGTGCCCAAGCCGCGGCCGGAAGCCTATGACCGCATTGTCGAAGCCGGACACTTCGATCCCCATCGCGCGGCGATGTTCGAGGACACCGCCCGCAATCTGGTGCCCGCTCATACGCTCGGCATGACCACGGTTTTCATCCGATCGGACACCCGCTGGTCGATCCAGGGGCCCCAGGTCTCCGCCACGCCGCACCAGACCTTCAGCTACGAGATTGACGATCTGGCTGATTTCCTCCAGACCATCCGCCTCTGAAGCCTTTTCTGCCGGATCCGTCATGCCGAATGAGCTTGCCGCCATCATCGATCGCGCCTGGGAAAACCGCGCCACCATCAATGCCTCGACCAAAGGCGACATCCGCGAAGCGGTGGAGTCGGCGCTGGCCGGTCTCGATGCCGGCATGGTCCGCGTCGCCGAAAAGAAGAACGGCCAATGGGTCGTCAATCAGTGGCTGAAGAAAGCGATCCTGCTGTCGTTCCGGCTGAACGACAACGGGGCGATCGACGGCGGGCCGGGCGACACCCTGTGGTGGGACAAGGTGGCGATGAAATTCGCCGGCTGGGACGAAGCCCGCTTGCGCGCCTCGGGCGTGCGCGTCGTTCCGGGCGCGTTCGTACGTCACGCCGCCTATCTGGCGCCGGGCGTGATCGTGATGCCAAGTTTCGTCAATATCGGCGCCTATGTCGGCAAAGGCACCATGGTCGATAGCTGGGCCACCATCGGCTCGGCCTGCCAGATCGGCGAGAACTGCCATATCTCGGCCAATGTGGTGATCGGCGGCGTCTTGGAGCCGGTGCAGGCGGGGCCGGTGATCATCGAGGATAATTGTTTCGTCGGCGCCTGCTCGGCGGTGACGGAGGGCGTCATCGTCGAAGAAGGCTCGGTGATCGCCATGGGCACCACCATTGGCGCCTCCACCACCATCATCGACCGCGCCACCGGCGAGACCTTCATGGGCCGGGTGCCGGCCTATTCGGTGGTGGTTTCGGGCACAACGGGGGGCGGCGACGGCAAGCCGGCACTTTATTGCGCCGTCATCGTCAAACGGGTGGACGCCAAAACCCGTTCGAAAACCTCGATTAACGAGCTGCTTCGGCCCTGAATTGACCCTTTCGGGCGGCAAGCGTAAATCCCCCGGATGATCGATCCTGTCCACCTCGCCCAGGCCTTGATCCGGCGCCCGTCCGTGACGCCCGACGACGAGGGCGCGCTCGGCCTTCTCGCCGGGGCGCTGGAACCGCTCGGATTTGCCATCACCGCCCTGCCGTTTGCCGGCGACGGCGCCCCGCGCACCGAAAACCTTTACGCGCGGATCGGCACCGAGGGCCCGGTCTTTTGTTTCGCCGGTCACACCGACGTGGTGCCGCCGGGCGATCTCAAATTCTGGAAACACGATCCGTTTGGCGCTGTAATCGAGAACGGCACGCTTTATGGCCGCGGCGCCGTCGACATGAAGTCGTCGATTGCCTGTTTCGCGGCGGCGGTGGAACGCCATCTCGCCCAGGGCCCGCTCAAGGGCTCGATCGTCTTTCTCATCACCGGCGACGAGGAAGGCGATGCCATCAACGGCACGCCGAAAATGTTGCGCTGGCTGAAAGAGCAGAAAATCACCCTCGATCACTGTCTGATCGGCGAGCCGTCGTCGCAGGTAGCGGTCGGCGACGGGCTGAAGGTCGGGCGGCGCGGTTCGCTGAATACGCGCGTCACCGTCGAAGGCGTGCAAGGCCATGTCGCCTGGCCCGACAAGGCGAAAAATCCGGTGCATGCGCTGGCGGATTTCGTGACCCGCTTGACAGCCAAGCCGCTCGACAGCGGCACGGCCCTGTTCGATCCTTCGACGCTGGTGTTCACCTCCGTCGATACCGGCAATCCGACCTGCAATCTCATTCCCGCCAAAACGGCGGGCGCGTTCAACATCCGCTTCAGCGACGCGCACAGTTACGAGTCCTTGCAGGCGCATCTGAATGCGGCGGCCAAAGCGGTATCGGACGCGACCGGCTGCGTGGTGTCGCTTGAGTTCAATCTCTCCGGCGTTGCCGATGCGGTGGGGCCGGGGCCGTTCATGGATCTGCTTGATCGCGCCGTGGCGCGCGTCACCGGCACGACGCCAGCCCATTCGACCGGTGGCGGCACCTCGGACGGGCGCTTCATCAAGGACCTTTGCCCGGTGGTCGAACTCGGTCTCGTTAATGCCACTATGCACCAGTCCAACGAATGCGTGCCGCTCGCCGACATCGCCCGGCTGACCGATATCTACACCGCCATTCTCGATGACTATTTCCAGTAAGTATGAATGATGAATAACGCGCCGATCGGAATATTTGACTCCGGCATGGGCGGGCTTACCGTCATGCAGGCTTTGGCGGCCAAGCTGCCCGACGAACAGTTTCTCTATCTTGGCGACACCGCGCGCCTGCCTTATGGCACCAAAAGCGCCGATACCGTCCGCCGCTATGCCTTACAGGCCGCGCACGCGCTGACCGGCCGCGATGTCAAGCTGGTGGTGATCGCCTGCAACACCGCCTCGGTCGGTTTGCCTTACTTACAAGAAGCGTTGGCGCCGATGCCGGTGCTGGGCGTGATCGAACCGGGCGCCGCCGCGGCGCTGGCGGTTGCGCCCAACGGACCCATCGGCGTCATCGCCACCGAAGGCACCGTCAAAGGCGGTGCTTATGTCCGCGCCATCCATGCCCATTCAACGGCACCGGTGGTGCAGCAGGCTTGTCCGCTGTTCGTGCCGATGGCGGAAGAAGGCCTGACCGACGGCCCTATCGCCGAAGCCGTGGCGCATCGCTATCTCGATCCCTTGATGGCGCAACTGCCCAAGCCGAAAGTGCTGGTGCTGGGCTGCACCCATTATCCGGCGTTGAAGAGCGTCATCGCGCGCGTGGTGGGACCGGAGGTGACACTGGTCGACAGCGCTGCAATCACCGCGCAAGCAGTGGAACGGCTGCTGGACGAAAAGAAGCTGCGCGCCACATCAAAGCCGGGCGAGCACCGTTTCTATTGCACCGATGCGCCTGACCGCTTCGCCCGCGTTGCCGAAATCTTCTTCGGCAACCCGATCGATCCGGGTGCGGTGGAACAAGTAGACTTGCAGTAGCCCTGCGCGCAACGCGGGCTTAATAATCCACTTTCACGAAATACAGCCCATCCGGCGGGGCGACGGGGCCGCAACGGCTGCGATCACAAGCCTCAAGCGCGCTGGCGACATCGCGGGGACGCCATTTGCCTTCGCCGACGAGTTTCAACGTGCCGACCATCGAGCGCACCTGATGGTGCAGGAACGAACGCGCCGAGGCTTCCACCGAAATCTCATCGAGCGCGCGGCGCACCGTCAGTTTGTCGAGCGTTTTCACAGGCGACTTGGCCTGACACTCGGAGGCGCGGAACGTCGTAAAATCGTGCAGACCGACAAGCTCCTGCGCCGCGGCGTGCATGGCCTCGGCATCAAGGTCGTGCACCACATGCCAGGCATGATCGCGCTCAAGCGCCAGCGGCGCCCGGCGGCAGATGATGCGATAAAGATAGTGCCGCGCCTTGGCCGAGAAGCGGGCGTGAAATTCGGGTTCGGCGATCTCGGCCTTCAGCACCGCAATCGGCGATGGACGCACGAAGTGATTGAGCGCATCGCGGACGCGATCGGGATGGAACTCTTTCGTCAGATCGAAATGCGCCACCTGCCCCAGCGCATGCACGCCGGTATCGGTGCGGCCCGCGCCGGTGACGGTCACGGTCTCTGACGAAAAGGAACGGATCGCCGCTTCCAGCGTGCCTTGCACCGACGGGCCGTTGTCCTGCCGCTGCCAGCCGACAAACGGCGTGCCGTCGTATTCGACCGTGATGCGATAGCGCGGCATCAGGCGAGCACCGTACCGGGTTCCAGATGAAATCCCCTCAGCAGATCTTTCGCCTGCATAGGCTTTCCACCTGCCCGTTGGGCCACTTCAACATTAATCGTTTGGACTTCTTCGACATCAATTGTCGTGTCGTTAGCGCATCCGATAACCAAAGCATTGTCGACCGGTAAGACAGTTCCCGGAGCATGATTCGAGTTATAAAAGACGCCGATTTTGGACTTCAGTATCTTGAGACGTTCGCCGTTTACTTCCGTCCACGCACCTGGCCACGGCGAGAGGCCTCTTATAAGACGATCAACTTCGACTGCCGGCTTATTCCAATCAATACGGGCTTCGGACTTATCGATCTTCTTGGCGTAAGTAACACCCTCTTCGGCTTGTGGTGTGGTTGTGTAAATCCCACTCTCAAGAAGCTTCAATCCACGTGCCATCAATTTGGCACCAGTGCGAGCGAGTTCATTCGTCAACTCACCCGCCGTCTTAAATCCAATCGGTGTTTTCCCGGCGAGGAGAACGGGCCCGGTATCGAGCCCCTCTTCCATCTGCATCACCATGACGCCGGTTTCGGCATCGCCCGCCATCACAGCGCGCTGGATCGGAGCGGCACCACGCCAGCGCGGCAACAGCGAGCCATGCAGGTTCCAGCAGCCCAGCCGCGGCGCATCGAGAACGGGCTTCGGTAAGAGGAGGCCGTAGGCGGCAACCACGGCAACATCGAGATTGAGCGCCGCGAACTCGGCTTGCGGTTCGGGCTGGCGCAAACTGACCGGGGTTCGGACTTCAAGGCCGCGGCTCAACGCCAAGGCGGAAACCGGCGACGGCACTTCCTTCATGCCGCGGCCTTTCGGGCGCGGCGGCTGGGAATAGACCGCAGCGATGTCGTGACCTTCGGCGATCAGTTCGGCGAGCAGCGGCACAGCAAAATCCGGCGTGCCCATAAAGGCGAGTCGCATGGGTCCCCCACCCCGAGCGCTGCGCGCTCGGACCTCCCCACGGGGGGAGGTGAAAAGAGTTACGCCAGTTCCTTCTTCTTCTTTTCCAGCTTCTTCAACGCCATCGTGCGCTTGAGGCGCGACAGGTGGTCGATGAAGAGGGTGCCGTTCAGATGATCGAGTTCGTGCTGCAGGCAATCGGCAAGGAAGCCGTCGGCTTCCAGCGTCTGCTGCTTGCCGTCGCGGTCCATGTATTCGACCTTGATAGCGGTCGAACGCGTCACCTCTTCCCAGATATCGGGCACGGAGAGGCAGCCTTCCTCGAATTTCGCGGTCTCGTCGGACGCCCACACGATCTTCGGGTTGATGAAGGCCTGGGGATCGTTCTTGTTCTCTTTCTGGGCGACGTCGATCACCACCACATTGAGAGAGACGCCGATCTGCGGTGCGGCCAGCCCGACGCCGTCGGCGTCGTACATGGTTTCGAGCATATCCTCGATCAGGGTACGGATTTCGCCGTCGACTTTGGCGACGTCTTTGCCCTTCGCTTTGAGGCGGGGATCGGGCGCAGTCAGGATGGTGCGTTTGGCCATGGCCGTCAGATAAGCGCGGGGTTTGCATGGGTCAAGTGAGGGCGAAACGCGCTTGCGTTATTGTCATACAAATAGGAGAATTACGAAAACCATTCCGTGCGGGAGGACATCATGGACATCAGCAAACGGCGGCTGTTTCAGGCCGCTGCCAGCCTCGGCTTGGCGGCAGGACTGCCGAAAAGCGCGTACGCCGCGGGACTGGCGGAGGGTACTCCCGGTCCGTTCGCGGCGGAGTGGAATTCGCTGATCGCCGGCTACAAGGCGCCCGAGTGGTTTCGTGACGCCAAATTCGGCATCTGGGCCCATTGGGGTCCGCAATGCGCCGCCGAAGATGGCGACTGGTATGCCCGCAACATGTATCTGCAGGAGCAGCCTCAATATCAACACCACCTGACGCATTACGGCCATCCCGCCGACAGCGGCTTTATCGACGTGATCGGCTCGTGGACGGCGGAAAAATTCGATCCCGACGCCTTGCTCGATCTCTATGCCAAGGCCGGCGCGAAATACTTCGTGGCGCTCGCCAACCACCACGACAATTTCGACACCTATGCCTCCAAGTTCCACGACTGGAACGCCACCCGCGTCGGACCCAAGCGCGATCTGATCGGGATGTGGGCTAAAGCGGCGCGGGCGCGCGGCCTGAAGTTCGGCGTCTCCAACCACTCGGCGCATGCCTGGCACTGGTTCCAGGTCGCTTACGGCTACGATCCCGAAGGGCCGCGCCGCGGTCAGCGCTATGACGCCTTCAAGCTCACCAAGGCCGACGGCAAAGGCAAATGGTGGGAAGGCCTCGATCCGCAGGATCTGTACTGCGGCCGTGTGATGCCGCTGCCCGACGGCTTCACCGACATGAAGGCGGCGCAACAATGGCATGAAGCCCATGACCGCGTCTGGGACGAAAACCCGCCCGCCGCCAATCCCGCGTTCACGCGGCGCTGGTTCCTGCGCTGCAAGGATCTGATCGATTCCTATCAGCCCGATCTGCTCTATTTCGACAACACCGGACTGCCGCTCGGCCAGGCGGGGCTCGACATCGCCGCCCACTACTACAATTCCGCGGTGAAATGGCACGGCCAGCCGGACGTGGTGATCAACGCCAAATTCCTGCCGGAAGAACGCCGCGCCGCTCTGGTCGAAGATACCGAACGCGGCTTGCATGGCGAGATCGCAGCCCATCCCTGGCAGACCGACACCTGCATCGGCGACTGGCATTACAGCCGCCCGCTCTACGAGAAGAACGGCTACAAGAGCGCCGATCTGGTGGTGCATTTCCTCTGCGATATCGTTGCCAAGAATGGCAATCTGCTGCTCAGCGTGCCGGTGCGGCGCGACGGCACCATCGACGAAAAGGAAACCGCCATCGTCGAAGGCGTTGCCGGCTGGATGGGCCGGTTCTCGGAGGCGATCTACGGCACGCGGCCATGGAAAGTGGCGGGCGAAGGTCCGACCCAAGTCGGCGGCGGCGCCTTCGGCGAAGGCAAACTGAACTCGTTCTCGGCCGCCGATATCCGCTTCACCACCAAAGCGGGCGCGCTTTATGCGATCACCCTTGGCAAGCCGGGGGACACGGTGACTATCGCCGCGCTCAAGGGCGCCGCGGTCGAACGTGTGGAGATGGTTGGTTCTTCGGCACCGCTTTCCTTCCGCAAAACCGGCGCCGGACTGGTGGTCAGCATCCCTGCCGCGGCCAACCATGATTTCGGCGTCGCTCTGAAGATCCGCGGCAAGGGGATCGCATAACCCAGTAATGGAGTACCATGGGCTGGTTCCCAAAAGATTCGGCCCATGGATTCGCTTTCATTGATGTTGCAGGTTCTGACGCTCGGCGTCGCTTTGGTGGCGGCGGCGGCCGCTCTGGTTGTTCTCGTCCGCAAACCCAAGCCGGACGACACCATCGCGGCAACGGTGCGTACCGAAGCCGACCGCATCCGCGCCGACAGCGCCGAACAAGCGCGCGCCTCGCGTGAAGAAATCCGCGGCCTGATCAAGGATTTTCAGACCGCGACCGAAGCCAAGCTCGACACCGCCGCGAGCCAGCAGATGAATGCCGCGCGCGACACCCGCGAAGCCCTCGCCGCCAGTTTCGCCCAGACCACCGAGATGCTGACCGCCAACCTCAAAGGCCTCGGCGAGCATCAGAAGGAACGCCTTGATACGGTGGTGACGGAACTGAAGGCGCTCACCGAGAAACAGGCGGCGGCGGCCGAAGCGCTGCGCCAGACGGTCGAAGGACGCCTCGATGCGCTGCGCCGCGAAAATTCCGAGAAGCTCGACGAGATGCGCCGGACCGTCGACGAAAAACTGCAGACCGAACTCGAAAAGCGCCTCGGCGAATCGTTCCGCACCGTGACCGAACAGCTTGAGCGCGTGCATCAGGGCCTTGGCGAGATGCAAACCCTGGCGACCGGCGTCGGCGATCTAAAAAAAGTGCTGTCGAACGTCAAGACGCGCGGCATCTTGGGCGAAGTGCAGCTCGGCATGCTGCTCGATCAATTCCTGGTGCCCAGCCAATACGCCACCAACACGCTGATCAAACCCGACTCGAAGGAGCGGGTCGAATTCGCCATCCGCCTGCCGGGGCGCGACGCCAACGACGAAATCCTGATGCCGATCGACTCCAAGTTCCCGCAGGAGGACTATCTGCGCTTGGTAGACGCCTCCGAGCGCGGCGATATCGAAGCAGTGAAAGTGGCCGGCGACGCCCTGGAACTGCGCGTCAAAGCCTGCGCCAAGGACATTCACGACAAATACATCTGCCCGCCCCACACCACCGATTACGGCATTCTCTTCCTGCCGACCGAAGGGCTGTTTGCCGAAATGGCGCGCCGGCAGGGCCTGATCGAATTAATCCAGCGCGACTTCCACGTCACCATTGCCGGTCCCACGACACTTTCTGCGCTGCTGTCGGCCTTCGCCATGGGGTTCCGGACTCAAGCACTGCAGGCGCGCTCGGGCGAAGTGTGGAAGCTTCTGGGCGCTGTGCAGACCGAATTTGCCAGCCACGGCAAAGTGGTCGAGACGCTGAAAAAGCAGCTCAACGCTGCCACCAACACCGTCGACCGGCTTGGCACAAGAACCAATGTGATGAGCCGCAAATTGCGCGAAGTGGAAGGCATGCCGGGCAGCGAAGCGCAAGCTCTGCTCGGGCTTGCCGAGAACGAGACGGAAGCAGAAGGCTGATCCTGGCAAATCACCAAAGCCGGTTGGAAATCCGCCGACTTATTTCTTCGGCAATTCCCGCAGAAGTTTGAGGGCTTCGGCGTCGCTCAAAAGGTCGAAGCGTTCGCCGCCGTAATAACTGAGCGCTTGTTCCAGAAAGTGGCGGTCGTCCTTGTGACCGGCTTGCGGCGCAAGGCGCGCGATGATGGCCTTGGCATGCTGCGCCGCCGGAACGGCATAAACCCAGTTGCCATCCGACAGATTGTGGATGCGGCACTCGGGACGGACGGTGAGCGTGTAGCCGCCGGAAGCGGATTTCAAATAGCCCCGCGCGACCGGATCGATGCGGGTGATGATCGCGGCGGCGCGGATCCAGCCGATGACTTTGGCATCATGATCGTTCGACGGCGCCTGATGCGCGCAAACCTGGACCATCACCTCTTCCGCGGGAAGCCCGCGCGCCATCGCTTCGGCAAGCCCGATCACATGATGCGACGAGGTTCCGCCGATGGTCGATTCATAGGAGACGACGCCCTTGTCGCTCCAATGCAGCACCAGCCGCTTGGCCCAATCGTGCCACAGCACTGCCGCATCGAGCGTGCCACGGTCGTAGGCGTTCGGGTTGCCGGTGACGGCGCCGTAGCGTGCCGCCAAATCGTGGGCGACGTGGAGATTGAACGCGATGTGATCGGCCAATCCGCCGGGCCAGGAATGATGGCTGTCTTCTTCGCTGCCCGGCGTTGCGAGAAACGGCGCCGCAGTGTGCACGCAAGTACCGTCGGTCTTGACCGGATAGCCATAGAGACTGCGCGTCGCCGCGGCCGCGTCGGTCACCAAACCCTGACGTACCAGTTCGTCCACTACGGCACGGCGCGTCGCGTCGGTTTCGGCCTTGCGGTAGGCGATGCAGGTGTCGGTCACCAGCAATCCGTCACGGGTCGGTGCACGCAGGCCGTCAGGCAGTACGGCGATCGTCGTTTCGATGGTTTTGAGTGACTGCGTCACCGCTGGAGAGGCGACGGCCATCGCGGCGGCGTCGCTGTCGGAAAATTCCGCAGAGGCCGGAGCGATCAACAGAAGTCCGACAAGACCGTACCAGCGCATGCGCATCCCCTTACAGCGAGCGGCGCGCCTTGAAGGCGGCCGACAGCGTTCCTTCATCGAGATAATCGAGTTCGCCGCCGACCGGCACGCCATGCGCCAGCCGGGTGACTTTGACGTTGGTATCGGCCAGCGCGTCGAGCAGATAATGCGCCGTGGTCTGGCCTTCGACCGTCGCATTCATGGCGAGGATGATTTCCTCGACGCCTTGTTTGGCGCGATCGATCAGCGAACCGACGTTCAGCCGTTCCGGCGTAATGCCGTCGAGTGCCGACAGGGCGCCGCCGAGCACGTGATAGCGGCCCTTGAACACGCCCGCCCGTTCCAGCGCCCACAAATCGGCAACATCTTCGACCACACACAAGACGCGGGATTCGCGGCGCGGATCGCAGCACAGCGCACACGGACTGGCGGTATCGAGGTTGCCGCAAATCTCGCAGGTTTTTATCGCACGCGCAGCGTCCGTAAGAGCGAGTGCCAGCGGCTCCATCAAGACTTCGCGCTTCTTCAAAAGATCAAGCGCGGCACGGCGCGCCGAGCGCGGTCCCAGCCCCGGCAGCTTCGCCAGGAGTTGGATCAGCCGTTCGATTTCGGGGCCGATGGTAGACACTGAATCACTATCCGCAGCTGCGATGCCGGATAGTGATCCAGCATCTTTTGTTAAGCGCGCAACTGGTCCGAAAACCGCAAACACTTTTCGGGTTGCGCTTAATCGTCGTCGCTTTCCGGCATCGGCACTTCGATTTCGGCCGCTTCGGACACCACGTCACGGACAGCGACGATTTCGGCGCCGGGGAAACGGTCCATCACCGCGCGCACCAAAGGTTGCTGCAGCACGCGTTCGACCCGCGCCTGTTTGGCCGCCTGTTTCTGCTGGGCGATGGTCAGCGCCCCGCCGTCGCGCACCACCGTCACCGCCCAACGCTGGCCGGTCCAGTCCTTCAGCTTCTGCGACAGATCGGCGGCAAGCGTGCGCGGGGCGCGTTCGCTGGGGCGAAATTCGAGAATGCCAGGCTCCAGCCGCACCAAGTGCATATCGTTTTCGATGTTCACCTTGAGAAGACGCGCACCACGCTCGTTGGCAAAGGCGGCGATCTCTTCCAGCGAACGGAACACCGGGCCTTCGCCCGTCACCGCAACCGGCTGAGGGGCCGCCATGGCGACCGGACGCTCGTTGGTCACGGCCATACGCGGACCATTACCGGAAGGGGCGCCACCGGGGGCCGGCGCGTGCGGCGCAGGCGTACGAGGCGCGGCATTGCCGTCCATCAGATCGCGCACCAGTTTGTCGGCCGGCGGCAGATCGGCGGCGTAAGCGAGGCGGATCAGTGCCATTTCCAGCGCCTGCATCGGGCGGGCGGCATCGCGCACCTCGAACAGGCCTTTCAACAGCATGGTCCAGGCGCGCGTCAGCGACGGCACCGTGAGCTTGGCCGCCATTTCGGCGGCGCGTTTGGCTTCCGAGGAGGCGCCGTCGAAGAAGCCTTCGGCGCCGGGCGCCACTTTGATGCGGGTGAGGAAATGCGTGATCTCCAAAAGATCCTGCATCACCGCCAGCGGATCGGCGCCGCGATCGTAAAGTTCGCCAAGGCTTGTCAGCGCGACGGCGATCTCGCCACCCATCACTTTCTCGTACAGATCGAGCACCCGGCCGCGATCGGCCAGACCCAGCATGCCGCGAATGACATCCGCCGTGATCACCTCTTCGGTGCCGTGGGCAATCGCCTGATCGAGCAGCGACAGCGAATCGCGCACCGAGCCTTCGGCGGCACGGGCGACCAGCGCCAGCGCCGGGTCTTCGATCCGCACGCCTTCCTGACCGGCGATATTGGCGAGGTGCTTGACCAGTTCCGCCGTCTCGACCCGGCGTAGGTCGAAGCGCTGGCAGCGCGACAGCACGGTCACCGGCACTTTGCGGATTTCGGTGGTGGCGAAGACGAATTTCACATGCGGCGGAGGCTCTTCCAGGGTCTTGAGCAGACCGTTGAAGGCCTGCTTCGACAGCATGTGGACTTCGTCGATGATGTAGACCTTGTAGCGCGCGCTGGCCGGGGCGTAGCGCACGCCCTCGATGATCTCGCGCACGTCGTCGATGCCGGTGCGAGAGGCAGCGTCCATCTCCTGGACATCAACATGACGGGATTCGGCAATCGCCCGGCAAGGTTCGCATTCCCCGCAAGGGTGGATGGTCGGCTCGGTCCGCTTGCCGTCCGGTCCGATGCAATTCAGCGCCCGGGCGATGATGCGGGCGGTGGTGGTTTTGCCCACCCCGCGCACGCCGGTCAGCATGAAGGCATGGGCGATGCGGCCGGTGGCAAACGCATTGGACAGTGTTCGGACCAGAGCTTCCTGGCCGATCAGTCCGGTGAAGTCGGAAGGGCGGTATTTGCGGGCCAGGACCTTGTAGTCGCCAGTCGCCGCCGCGGGTGCGCCGGGCGCCGGGCCAAGACCTAACGATGGGGTTTCGCTGTCGTCCATGCTCGCCCTGGAAATAGGTGGGAACCGGCGACGACCCGGACCGGATTCGTTACGGCTGCTTCCTTCCGGACCTGACCGGGTTGGCGAGCGTTCCGTCCGCCACCGGTTCCCGAAACGGATATAGAGCCCCTCGCGGCAGATTGCGAGTCGCCGTTTGATATGAAGCTGTTGGCGGGTTGGCCTGGGCCGTTACGGCGCTCGTATGCGGACGCGTTCGGCCAAGCTGGCGCTTATTTTCTTGACCGTCTCACCTGTTCCAGACCCGACCGGGTGTCCCCTCCCAGCCAGTTCCCGCAGTCCGGGACAGATTGCCGTTGCCGAAGGCCAGCCCGGACGATAATCCAGGTCGGGAAAGGTGTTAGTTCCCATGCTGCCGTTCACTGGAAGTCCCCTCGACCGCCGCTCGGACAAGCGGAGCGATCCCGACTGGGTGGCCCAACGGCTGGTGGGGGCTCGGATACTGCCGCTTTGGCAAGGCCAGGTGCTGGTGACCGGGTCGCCGGTGCTCAAAGCCGCCGCGGTGCCGCTGGAGGTCGCCCAGACCCTGGTGACCCCCTTGGGCGTGATGGTGTTCCTGGGGCTTGAGGAGGCTGACCTCGGCGAAGGCCGGGCGGTGTTCGCGTTCGACGTGACGGCCAGCCCTGACGCGCCGGAGGTGCTGAAATCCTTTGGCGAGTTCCGCGACCTACGTACCTCGTCGCTGATCTTGCGGCGGAAGGATCTCGCGATCTTGTCCCAGGCCAAGGGCATGATCGAGTGGCACAGCCGCAACGGCTTCTGCGCCCGCTGCGGCGCCAAGACTGAAACCGCCGACGCCGGCACCAAGCGGGTCTGCCCGTTGTGCGGCACGGAGCATTTCCCGCGCACCGATCCGGCCGTGATCATGCTGGCGACCTGTGGTGAGCGCTGCCTCCTGGCGCGTAACGTCAATTGGACGCCGGATTTTTATTCCTGCCTCGCCGGGTTCATGGAGCCGGGCGAAAGCATCGAAGAAGCGGTGCGCCGCGAACTGCACGAAGAGGCTGGCATCATCGTCGGCAACGTCCGCTATTTCGCCAGCCAACCGTGGCCGTTCCCCGCCGCCCTGATGATGGGCTGCTATGCCGAAGCCGAAGGCGACGCGCTCAAACTCGATCCCACCGAAATTGCCGATGCGGTCTGGTACACGCGTGACCAGGCCCGGGCACTGCTCGAAGGCCAGATCGAAGCCCGCCGCGGCCCAATCAAAAGCGCCATCGCATGGCATCTGATCGATGGTTGGGTGAGGTCGGATAAGTAGGAGGCACCCCCACCCTGTCATCCCCGGCCGGCGACCCACCGTGTGCGGAGGAATGCGAGGGGGAAGGCAATGTGCCATCCGTAAAGCAGCGTATGGCGCGGGCTCGCCGGGAATGACAGGAAGGGATGGAGGCACCGCAGGCCGGAAAGTCGCACAAAGGCTTCTTTTTCGGGTAAGAGTTCGGCCTTAGCTTGGTGGGCAAGGTCTCGGGGAGTTTCCTGTTATGCGTGTCTGTGCGGGGGTGTTGGTTTTTGCCGCCTTGGGGGCGGCCGCCTTTGCGCAAGGCACGCCGGCGACCTGCAGGGCGCTGACCGAACTCAAGTTCGACGCCGTCAAGATCACCGCGGCCGAGCACGTGGCGCCCGGATGGGCCTTTCCCAAGTCGCCGTTCAATGCCGGCTTCAAGCCCGCCGCGGAATCGCATGCTTCGTTCTGCCGGGTGGCGCTGACCATCGACAAGGACATCAGGGTCGAGATCTGGCTGCCCGACATCTGGAATCATCGCTTTGAGGGCGTCGGCAACGGCGGCCTGACGGGCGCGATCAATTATCCCGCCATGGCGCAAGCGGTGCGGGAAGGCTTCGCCACCGCTTCGACCGACACCGGCCACGAAACCCAGGAAGGGTTCTTCGACACCAACTGGGTCGCCGGTCATCCCGAGCGGGTCGAGAATTTCGCGTATCGCGCCCATCACCTGATGGCGGTCAACGCCAAGAAGATCATCACCGCCTATTACGGCCGCGAGTCGAAGAAGAACTATTTCACCGGCTGCTCCTCGGGCGGCTGGCAGGCGCTGTCGGAAGCGCAGCGTTATCCCGAAGACTACGATGGCATCATCGCCGGGGCACCGGCGATCAATTTCGTACGGCTGCAGTCGCTCGGTTTCGTCCAGGCATGGCAGGCGCGGCGGACGCCGAAAGGCGATCTGACCCCGGCCAAGCTGTCGTTCATGGCCAAAGCGATGGTCGCCCAGTGCGATCCCGGCGACGGCGTCAAGGACGGCTTCATCACCGATCCCAGGAGCTGCAAGTTCGACTGGTCGAAGCTTCTGTGCAAGGCGGGCGACAAGCCGGATTGCCTGACGCGGGCGCAAATCGCCCGGGCACAGACCTTGTACGGACCGCAAACGACCCCGCGAGGCCTGAAGCTTTATCCCGGCCTGCCGCTCGGCGTCGCTTCGGCGTTCGGACCGCATTCGATCGCGCCGGGGCACGACCCGTTCAAGGATTCGATGATGATCCAAGCGCTGAAGCAGAAACCGGCTTGGACCGTCGCCCGCTACGATCCCGATCGCGATATGGCGCCGATCGACAAGGAACTGGGCGGTATGATGAATGCCACCAACCCCGATCTCTCCGCCTTCAAGGCGCATGGCGGCAAGCTTCTGATGTATCACGGCTGGGCCGACGGACTTCTGTCGCCTTACAACACGCTTGATTACTACCATGCGGTCGAAGCCAAGACTCCAGACGCCGACAAGTTCGTGCATCTCTTCATGGTCCCGTCGATGGGCCACTGCGGCGGCGGCGAAGGACCGAACGGCCTCGATTCCAATGCCGCCATCGTGTCGTGGGTGGAAGGCGGCGAGGCGCCGGACGAGATCACCGGCTACCATACCGACAAGGACGGTGCGATCGGCATGACGCGGCCTTTGTGCGCCGAACCGAAAGTGGCGGTCTATCGGGGCTCAGGCCCGACCGATCAGGCCTCAAGCTTCGTCTGCCGGATTCCGGGCACACCGATCGTCAGCAATGCAGCGCCGCGGCGCGTCGCCGACAGCAAACGCACGCCGCCGAAGATCGAGCGGTTTTCCATTCCCCGCAAACGCTGAAAAGATTCATTGATCGTCGCGCTTCTTATCCGATAACCGGTTCCCACTTATCGGGAAGCGCTCTACGGCATCTCGTTGCGATAGGGATGCGCCGGATAAACGCCGAGCATGATCACCCGCGACGAGAAGAAGGACAGCTCCTCCAGCGCCAGACGGACATTGTGCTGGTCGGGGTGGCCTTCGATGTCGACATAGAACTCGGTGGCGTTGAACGAGCCGCCGAGCTGATAGCTCTCCAACTTGGTCATGTTGACGCCATTGGTGGCAAAGCCGCCCATCGCCTTGTAGAGCGCCGCCGGAATGTTGCGCACGCCGAACAGGAACGTCGTGATCACCGCGCGCCCGTCATTGGGCGGATCGTCCGGCTCGCTGCCGACGATCAAAAAGCGGGTCATGTTGTTGGAGGTGTCTTCGATATTGGGCTTCAGCACTTCGAGGCCGTAGATCTCGCCCGCCAAGGTCGAAGCCACTGCGGCACAGGTCGGATCCTTCAGTTCGGCGACATGGCGCGCCGACCCGGCGGTGTCGTACCACTGCTTTTCGACGAGGCCGAGTTGCTTGGTGACGATCCGCACCTGGCCCAGCGCCGGCGCCTGACTGAAAACGGTCTTGATGTCTGAAAGCTTGGCGCCGGGAAGACCGAGCAGCTGGTGACGCACGCGATGAAAGTGCTCGCCGAGAATGAACAGGCCCTTGTCCCCTTCATTGGGCACGAAGCCTTTCACGGCGCGGCCGAAATGACGGACCAATTGATGCACGTCGGCGATGCGGCCGTAGACGGAGTTCTCGACCGGCACCACCGCGAGATCGGTTTCGCCCGAACGCACGGCTTCGAGCGCGGCTTCGAAAGTTGGCTTGCCGACGAACGTCGCTTGCGGCACCGCTTCCTTAGCCGCGAGATTGGCATAGGCGCCGGGCTCACCCTGAAAGGCGACCGTCTTGGCGCGCGAAATCAGCGTATTTTCGCTCATTTCTCACCGCGCGATCTGGCGGAAAACCGCTGCACACTTTTCCGGATCGCGCTCATCATTTACCGCGCGCGACGGCAGCCCGCGCCTTTTCAAGGTCGGCCGGCATATCGACACTGAGCGGCACCTCGTCGACGCGGCCGACACCGATCTTGATGCCCGCTTCGATGGCGCGCAGCTGCTCCAGCTTTTCGCGCAATTCCAGCGGCGAAGGCTGCAAGCCGACAAAACGCTGCAACGCCTCGCGGCGATAAACGTAGAGCCCGACATGGGCGAACCACGGCCCTTTGCCGCTCGGAATGCGCGAGCGCGAGAAATAATGGGCAATGCCGCGGGTGTTGCCGACGTCCCAGGTCGCCACCACCTTCACGGTCGCCGGATTGTCGGCGTCGGCGTCGTCCTCGATTTCGGCGGCACAGGTGCCGATGTCGGCGCCGGTGGTCACCATGGCGTCGATCGCCGCCCTGATGCCGGTGGGATCGAAGGTCGGCAGGTCGCCTTGCAAATTGACGACCAGGTCATGTTCGAAGGCGCGATCGACGGCGTTGAGGGCGGCCCAGACCCGGTCCGACCCTGAGGGCAGGTTTGCGGCTGTCATCACCGCCCGGCCACCGGCCGCCTCTACGGCTTGCTGGACTTCCTTCTCGGAGCACGCCACCACGACCGGGCCCACCCCGGCCTCGACGGCTTTCTTCCAGACCCGAACGATCATGGGGACCCCACCGATGTCGGCCAGCGGCTTGCCGGGCAAGCGGGTCGAGGCCATACGGGCCGGGATCAGCACGATCGGTTTCATTGGGTCTCCCCCTTCAAATATGCGACAGTCTGCCGCACCATTGCCCCCGGTTGGGCTTGTAATGTCGCACCCGGAGGTCCCATAGCGGGCCTCTTTTTTCGCCCTCGTTCGCATTTGGCGCAAGGCCACATACGACGCACTGAACACGCGGAGCCTGACCTTATGGATTCCTGGGAGTGGAACAAGATCGCCGGCGCGGTTCTCGGCACATTGCTGTTTATTCTCGTTGTAAAACAGGTAGCACAATCAATTTTCGATACGCCGCTACCGCAAAAGCCCGGCTATGCCGTGGAAGTCCCCAAAGAAGCGCAGACCCAAACCGCCGCGGCTGAGCCCGCCGCCGAGCCGCTGCCCGATTTCGCCGCCGTCCTGCCGACCGCCAATGTGGCGCATGGCAAAGAGCTCGCCGGGCGCTGCCAGCAATGCCATGACGAGTCCAACGGCGGGCCCAACAAGATCGGTCCCAATCTGTGGGGCGTGGTCGATCGCCAGCGCGCGACCCATCCCGGCTTTTCGTATTCGAGCGCGATGAGCGCCAATCACGATCCGTGGACCTATGACAAGCTGTTCGCCTTCATCAAGGCACCGCAAGTCGTGGTGCCGGGCACCAAGATGAGCTTCGCCGGCCTGCGCTCGAGCCAGGATCGCATCGATCTGCTCGCCTACTTGCGCACCCTGAACGACACTCCGGCACCGCTGCCGGAGAAGAAGTAACATGAAGAAAGAATGTCCAAACCCAAACTGCTGATACTCGTATCGCCCAAATGGAAAGGGCTGATGGAAGCGAACCTCGACAATGCCGAGGTGGTGCTCGAAGGGCGTGACGCCTATGCCCCCGAGAGCATCGATTACGTCATGAGCTTCACGCCGCCGCACGGCAAAATCGCATTGCTGCCGAACGTGAAGGCGGCGTTCTGTCTCGGCGCGGGTGTCGACGGTTTTTTGTCCGATCCGAACTATCCCCGCGCCGTGCCGCTGGTGCGGTTCGTCGATCGCACCCTGTCGGCCGAAATGGCCCAGTACGTGCTGATGCATGTGCTGATCCATCATCGCCGTCAGCGCTTCTTCGATGCCGCTCAGCGCGACCGCCAATGGCGCCAGCAGACCTTGCCGCGCCGCACCGAAGACACCCGCATCGGCTTTCTGGGCTACGGTGAAATCGGATCGTTCGCCGCCAAGCGGCTGATCGACCTCGGCTTCGATGTCGCCGCCTTCAGCCGCTCGGCCAAAGAGATGCCGGGGCTCAAAAGCTTCAGCGGCGACGATCAACTGCCGGCGTTCCTCGGCCGCACCGACATTCTCATCTGTTTGATGGCGCTGACGCGGAGAACCGCCGGCATCCTCAACGCCAAGACCTTCGCGGCTCTGCCCAAAGGCGCCTTCGTCATCAACGTGGCGCGCGGCGGCCATCTCGTCGAAGCCGATCTGATTGCAGCGCTCGACAGCGGACATTTGTCCGGCTCAGTGCTCGACGTTTTCCGCGAAGAACCGCTGCCGCCAACGAGTCCGCTGTGGCATCACGCAAACGTGACGATCACGCCGCATATTGCCGCGGTGTCGCAAACCGAGGTCGTTCTTAAGTACGTGCACGACGGCATCGCTGCCTTCGAACGCGGCGAACGGCCGGACAATATCGTCGATGTGGATACGGCCTATTAGGAGAGAAGTATGTCCGCCTACACCCTCGTGATCGGCAACAAGAATTATTCGAGCTGGTCGCTCCGCCCCTGGCTGGCGCTGAAAATGGCCGGCGTGCCGTTTGAGGAAGTCCAGGTACTGCTCTATCAGCCCGACACGCGCGCTTTGCTCACCAGCCATTCGCCGGCAGGCAAAGTCCCGGTGCTGAAGATCACCGACGGCGACAAGACCGTCACGGTGTGGGACAGCCTTGCCATCTGCGAGACCATTGCCGAACGCCATCCCGAAGCGCAGCTGTGGCCGTCCGATCCCGACACCCGCGCCGTGGCCCGTTCCTATGCGGCCGAGATGCATTCGGGCTTTCCCGACGTGCGCCAGCACCTGTCGATGAATTTCGCCACCACCGTGCCGACGCCGACGCTGGATGAAGCCACCAACAAGCAGGTGGCCCGCATCATCAATGCCTGGGAGACCGCACTCGCCGGACGCGACGACGGCTTCCTGTTCGGACGCTTCTCGATCGCCGACTGCATGTATGCGCCGGTGGCCTCGCGCTTCCTTACCTACGGCATCGACCTGCCGGCCGCATCGGCGGCCTATGTGGCGCGGCTGATGGAACTGCCCGCGCTCAAGGAATGGCGCGCCGCGGCCGAGGCGGAACTGGCGAAGGGCTGGACGCTGTAGGCTTCAGGAGCCCTGCTTCACGATAGTAACGGGCTGCACCCGGATGGAGCGGAACGCCAGCGAGACTGGCG
Organism: Alphaproteobacteria bacterium; assembly: GCA_023259375.1. Taxonomy (GTDB): domain Bacteria; phylum Pseudomonadota; class Alphaproteobacteria; order Micropepsales; family Micropepsaceae; genus Rhizomicrobium. Next base: position 19,149 of record JAHFQC010000012.1, on the reverse strand, counting down.
GCGTCGCCAATCCGGATGCGGCCGGTGTCCATCACGTTCTGATCCAGCAGCGCCCGGTTGCCGGGGTGATAGAGCGCGCGCACCAGATCGTAGACCGCTTCGCCGGGAGCACTGTCGCGCACGATCCAGTAGGTGCGGCTGGATACGGTCTCGATCCGGCCGGCACCTTTGTAAGCACCCGCGGGAACGGCATCGACTGCGACACCCTTCACGGCCGCAAGCAGTTTCTCGCGCCCTTTGCCGTCGATCGGCACCAGCCGCGCCTGGCCGCGGTTGACCATGTCGGCGATCAATAGAGCCGGCGCGCCGCCGAGAAAGAAGAAGGCGTCGAGCTTGCCTTCGCGCATCAATCCGCCGCTGGTCTCATAGGTCTCGCGAACGATCTTGGCGGGACGCGCGCGATAGGCCTTGAGGATTTCTACGGCGATGACATCGGACCCGGAATGATCGCTGCCGAGCGATACGCGCTTGCCGCGAAGATCGGCGACCGAACGGATCGGCGAACCGCGCGGCACCACCAACTGCACCTGCTCGGTGAAAAGGTCGGCCATGACCCGGATATGGGTCTGACGCCCCGCTTTCTTGAACTCGCCGCGACCGGCGACGGCATCGGCGATGACGTTGGCCTGCGCCAGCCCGGAGGCGATCTGGCCGGTATTCACCGCCAGCACATTGGCGACGGCACCGTCGCTCGACTTGGCCGAGACGATCACCCCGGGTGGGCCGCACAAGGGACTTTTCTCGCAACGGGCCATGCCGGGGGGGTGACTGACGATCCGCGCGATCAGTTCTCCGGCCGGAAAATAAGTTCCCGCGGCCGGCCCGGTGGCAATCTCGAACGACCGGCGCGGCGGCAGCACTTGGGCCGTGGCCGCAACCGCCACAGCCACGACGGCTGTCATAATCCATCCGGTCTTCATCGGGCCAACTCCGGCGGCATTTGAACCTTGTACCGCACAACCGCTAACGCTTCTTAACACCTTGGCAGCGAGATTCGTCCGTAATGCGGCGTAATTTAAGCCTTTATTGACCGCATTTCGCCCATTCTGGCGGAGCAATCGGAAGGCTTCTGCCCCATGTCCCGCCTATGCCACAGCCTTGGCGCTGCCGCGGTCTCGGCCCTGTTGTGCACGAGCGCCCTCGCTTCCCCGCCGGAACAATCCGGCGTCACCTTGGCCCAGAGCGTCGACGCCGGCGTGCGCGATGCCCAGCTCAAGCGCACCCAGCGGGACTATGCCGGAGCCATCAAGGTGCTGAGCCAGCTTATGCTGGTCGCGACCGACGATCCGCGCGTGGTGGGCGAATACGGCAAGGTGCTGGTGCAGCAAGGCCGCTCCACCGAGGCGCTCGATTTTTTGCGCCGCGCGGTGCAACTGCAGACGGGCGATTGGACGCTCTATTCGGCGCTCGGCGTCGCTTATGACCAGAAAGCCGATTACGCCAATGCCGAGGCCGCCTACAGCCGCGCCCTCCAGCTCAAGCCGGGCGAAGGCGCAATCCTCAACAATTTTGCCATGAGCCGTTTGCAGGCCGGCGATCTCGACCGCGCCCGCCAGCTGATCGCACAAGCGGCCAACGCATCGAAGGACGAGCGCGTCGTCAAGAACGCCACGATGATCGCCAGCCTGAAAGCGCCGCCAGCCGGTGCTCCGCTCGGTGCGACCGGACTTGCTGCCTCCGCGCCGCCCCGCCCGCTGTCGCGCACGTTGACCGCCGCCGAAGGCAACACGATCGTGATGCAGGCCGTCCCCAAGGACACCGAGGCCGGTCCGGTCGGCAAGAAGATCAAGAAAACCGCCTCGGCCAAGCCCGCCAAGTCCAAGGACGCCATCCCGGCGCTCAGGCTGTCGGGCGGCGGACAGTAATCGGATTCACTTGCGTTCAGAGGCAGCGCACGCGACGAGCGTGCGCCTAAAGCAACGGACTTTAAATTCGCCTCATGCCGATGGCAGGCACCGAGCGAATTTAAAGTCCGACGCTTTAGCCGTACCGCGGATCAATGAACCATGTGCATCATGCGCATGACCGCCGGGCCCATGATCACGACGAACAGCACCGGCAGGAAGAACAGGATCATCGGCACGGTCAGCTTGGCCGGCAGCGCAGCAGCTTTTCTTTCGGCTTCCATCATCCGCATGTCGCGGTTTTCCTGGGCGCAGATGCGCAGCGCCTGGCCCAACGGCGTGCCGTACCGCTCCGCCTGATTGAGGGCCGTTGCCACCGCCTTGACGCCGGCATGACCGCAGCGCTTGGCAAGATTCTCGAACGCCTGGCGCCGGTCGGGAAGATAGGAAAGCTCGGCCGTGGTCAGCGCGAACTCTTCGGCGAGTTCGGCGGAGGCCTGGCCGATTTCACTCGCCACTTTCTGGAAGCCGGATTCGACGCTCATGCCGGATTCGACGCAGATCAGCAAAAGGTCGAGCGCATCGGGGAACGCCCCCATGATCGACTGCTGACGGCGCGAAATCGCGTTGGAGATGAATACGTCCGGCAGGTAGTAGCCGATGAGCGCGGCCGCTACCGCAGCGGCGAGCTTCATCATCGCTGACCAATGGAAAGTGCCGATGACGAAAAAGTACAGAAGGCCGAAGGCGAACAGCGCGAAGGGCATCACGAAGCGGAAGAAATTGAATACCATCAGCGGTGTCGGCCCGCGCAGACCTGCCTGAGAAAGCTTTTCCTGGGTGCCTTCGGATGCCACCAGCTTGGCCAGATCAAAGCGATCGGAGAACTGCTTGATCAGCTTGGTCGAGCCGACCGGCGCGGCCCGCAAGCTCGCGCCACGGCGCTGGTTGAGCTGTTCCTTGTGGCGGGCCCGCAATTCCTCGCGCCGCGCCGCCACCGATTTCAGCCGCTTGGAGAGGGTATCGCGTTCGAGCAACGGCAATCCAAGCGTGACGAAGGTAGCGAAGGCAAACACCGCCGCCGCCGCCGTCGCCAAGAACTTGGCGTCGAACAACAGGCTCATGATGTCGATGCCGCCCACCCTATCGCCTCAATGCTTGAAGTTGATCATTTTGCGCATGACGAAGATCCCGAGCCCCATCCACAGGGCGCACCCCGCCAGCATCAGGTTGCCGGCCTTCTGGGTGAACAGAAGCGAGATGTAGCCCGGCGTCGTCATGTACACGATGCCGCCCACGACCGGTGGCAGCGAGCCGATGATCAAGGCCGATGCCTTGGCTTCCGACGACATCGCCTTGATCTTGCCGAAGAGACGCTTGCGGTCGCGCAGCACGCCCGAGAGATTGCCGAGAGCCTCCGAGAGGTTGCCGCCGGTCTTCTGCTGAATGGTCATCACGATGGCGAAGAAGTTCACTTCGGCCGTCGGCATCGAGTCGTACATTTTGCGCAAAGCCTGATCGAGGCTGAGGCCGACCTTCATGCCTTCGACCAGCTTCTTGAACTCGCCGCCGACCGGATCACGGAATTCGCTCGCCACGAGACGCAGCGCGTCGCCTGTCGGCAGGCCCGATTTGACGCTGCGGACGATGACGTCGATGGCGTTGGCGAAATCGGCGGTGAATTTCTTTTCGCGCCGCGCCTTCAGAAATCCCAGCACCCAGCGCGGCAGACCGAAGCCGGCGGCGAAACCGGCGAGTGCGGCGATCAGCACCGACTGCTCCTTGAGCAGCACCAGCATCGCCGTGCCGAGCGCCAGCGCTCCGGAGGCGATCCAGAAAGTCTTCGGGCTGGTGGTGAACAGGCCGGCGCGGTCGAGCCGCTTGCGGATGGTGACGGTTGTCCGGTTTTCGGCCTGCTTCTTCTCGAATTCCTTGAGCGCCGCCTGCATGTTCTTCTTGCGCAAGGCGTTGGCATCGGGCTTGCCCGGACGCTCGCCGGTCTTGCCGAGCGCCGCGACGCGCGCCTTGGAACGGCTGTCGCCGCCGGCAAAAGCCAGAACGGCCCCGCCGCCGAGCAGCACCAACAGCATCACCGCGAGCACCAGTCCCATGGCTATTCCTGTAACTGATCGAGCGCTTCGGACAGTTCGCGCTCCAGCCCGTAATAGCGGGCCCGTTCCCAGAACTTCGGGCGCACGATGCCGGTGCCGACATGCTTGCCGCGGATGCGGCCGGCTTCGTCCTCGCCTTCCATTTCGAACTTCATCAGGTCCTGGGTGATGACGACATCGCCTTCGCTGCCGACCACTTCGGTGATCGCGGTAATACGGCGCGAGCCGTCGCGCAGGCGCTCGGCCTGGACGATCACGTCGATCGAGCCGACGATCATCTCGCGGATGGTCTTGGTCGGAAGCTGGAAGCCGCCCATGGTGATCATGGATTCGAGACGGCTCATCGCTTCGCGTGGGCTGTTGGCGTGCAGCGTGCCCATCGAACCGTCATGGCCAGTGTTCATCGCCTGCAAAAGGTCGAATGCTTCCGGTCCGCGCACTTCGCCGACGATGATCCGTTCCGGGCGCATACGCAGGCAGTTCCTGACCAGGTCGCGCATGGTGATCTGGCCCTGGCCTTCGAGGTTGGGGGGCCGGGTTTCCAGGCGCACGACGTGCGGCTGCTGCAATTGCAGTTCGGCGGCGTCTTCGCAGGTGATGATGCGTTCGTCGGCGTCGATATAGGCGGTGAGGCAGTTCAAGAGCGTCGTCTTGCCCGAACCGGTACCGCCCGAGATCAAGACGTTGCAGCGGCAGCGCCCGATCACCTGCAGGATGCGGCTGCCCGCCTCCGAGATCGAGCCGAAGCGCATGAGATCGGACAGCTTGAGCTTGTCCTTCTTGAACTTGCGGATGGTCAGGGTCGGCCCATCGAGAGCCAGAGGCGGCGCAATGACGTTGACGCGGGAACCGTCAAGCAGGCGCGCGTCGCAAATCGGCGAGGATTCGTCGACCCGGCGGCCGACCTGGCTGACGATGCGCTGGCAGATGTTCATCAGCTGCGCATTATCGCGGAAACGGACGTTGGTAAGCTGAACCTTGCCGCTGACTTCGATGAAGACGCGCCCCGCACCATTGACCATAATGTCGGAGATGTCGTCGCGCGCCAGCAAGGGTTCCAGCGGGCCGTAGCCGAGCACGTCGTTGCAGATGTCCTGCAACAGCTGCTCCTGCTCGGCGATCGACATCACAACGGCTTTGATCGAAATGATCTCGTTGACGATGTCGCGGATTTCCTCGCGCGCCGAATCCGGATCGAGTTGAGCGAGTTGGGCGAGATCGATGGTGTCGATCAGGGCCGAGAAGATCGTTGCCTTGATCGCGTAATAGTCTTCGGAACGGGTGTCCTGCACAAACACCGGCGCCGCTTTGGGTGCCGCCGCGGCAGACGGCTGTGTGGGTGCAACCGCCGGCGGCGGCTCAGACGCACGCGGACGCTCGACCGGATGGTCCGGCTTGTCGTCATCAAGCGTGGCGCGCCGTCCGAAACCCATCAGGCCCTCTTCTTCGTCGTGAACAGGGACAGGAACGATTTCGGCGGCGCGGCAGCCGGCTTGCGGCCGGTGATGAGGCCGGCAAACTCGCGGATGCGGTCGACCAGTTCGCCCTTGTGACCAAGTTCGGCGATCATCTGGCCGTTGTTGGCGGCCTGGCCGAACGCCGCGGCATCATAAGGGATGACTGCGGCCGGCTCGCCGCCGATCGTGTCGGCGAAATCCTTGACCGGGATTTCAGGCCGCTTGGCAACGCCAACCTTGTTGAGCACGATGCGCGGCGGCACATCGTTGGGCCGGTTGACCTTCAACAGATCCATGATGTTCTTGGTGTTGCGCAAGGAAGCGAGGTCTGGCGAAGCCACCAGGACGATCTCGTCGGCGGCGATCAGCGTTGCCTTGACCCAGGGCGTCCAGATATGCGGCACGTCGACCAGCACGCAGGGCGAATACTGGCGGACGGCTTCGATCACCGCTTCATAGGCGTCGTGACCGTGTTCGTAATCGCGCTCGATCGTGGCGGGCGCGGCGAACAGCGACAGGTTCTCGCCGCGTTTCAAAAGGATGCGCTCGAGCAGCATGTCGTCGAGACGTTCGGGCGTTGCCAGCGCATCGGCGACCGACTGGCCGGGTTCGTCGTTGAAATTCAGCGCCACGGTGCCGAACGGCAGGTCGAAATCGACGATCGTGGTCGAGATCCCAAGCTCCTCGGCAATGACCCAGCCGACATTGTGGCACAGGGTCGAAGCACCGACACCGCCGCGCGCGCCGGTGACCGCGACCACCCGTCCGAGCGGACGCCGGTCGGGATCGGCATAGAGCCCGGCGATGACTTCGATGAGATGCAAGGGATCGAGCGGCGCGACCAGATACTCCGACGCGCCGCGTCGCATCAGTTCGCGGTAGAGTTCGACATCGTTGACGCGGCCGATCACCACCACCTTGGTGGCGGCATCGCACACCTCGGCCAGACGATCGAGTTCGTAGAGGGCCTCGCGCCCGCCGAGCCGGGTTTCGACGATCAAGAGATTGGGCGTCACCTGGCCCTGGAAATACTCGACCGCCGCCGGAATGCCGCCGAGCTGCACACTCAAATGGGTTTTCACCAAGCGCCGATCGGCCCCGGCCCGCTGCAGCGCCGCGCCAGTATCGGGAAACTCGCAGAAGCCCTGAATGGAAATGCGCGGCACCGGCCTCTCATGCGGAGCGGCTCCGAACGGCTCGTGCGAAGGTGTTTTGTTCATGGCCAACGCCTAGTTTTTGCCAACGTCCGATACTGCACCCGACTGCTCGTTGCTCTTTTCGGCAGCAGTCACCTTGCCCTTTTCGTAATTGTCGAGCACTTGACCGCGGCGCGCCGCATCGGACGGGTCGGTCGGCCGCATCTCGATCAGATCGCGCGGATCGGCCACCTGCGCGGCGATGTTGTGCTGCACGGCGCAGCCAAAGTTCCTCGCCGTGCGATTGTCGTAGGTCATGGCCACGTTGTCCGACCAGTCGCCGCACGGATCGGTTTTCGCCGCATAGGCGATGTAGCCGATCTCGACGCGGGCATCGGCATCGTCGCGCGTGCCGACCAGGATGCGCGAGCGCGGCACGCCCAACGCGAACAGGCGGGCGCCGAAATAGCTGAGCGCCGTGGTCGAACCGGCCCCTTGCGGCGCCGACACTGAAATCGATCCCGAACCGCGCGACAGATAATCGGCGACGAAGGCATCGAACCGCGCGGCATCGTCGGGCAAAAGTCCTGCTTCCGGCGCCGAGAAGTTGAGCTTGATCGACGAATAATGCGGCTCGACCGAAATCGGGTGATTGGCTGCGGGATCCGCCATCGACAACTCGTCATGCGGCGAGGCGCAGCTCCCCGCCAAGAGCACGGCGCCGATCGCGGCGACCTTAAGGACATCTCTGTAATTCGTCATGGCCGCCGTCCTATTCAACAATGTAGCCACCTGGAGCTTGTGCCGTCTTGGTCTTGTCGGCGCCGCCGTAGACCGCATTGAGGCGTCCGAGCAGTAAGGTCTCCAGATCGGTGGGCACGACGAACCCGTCGGTCGGCGCCGCCAGCTTGGTTTCGACAGTCGGCTTCACCAGATACGCCGTGACCAGCACCACCAGCTCCGATTCCTCGTTGGAGAAGTCGCGGCTGCGGAACAAGGCCCCCAGGATCGGCAGATCCTTGGCACCCGGGAAGGCGTCGATCACCTGCTTGGTCGAATGCTGCATCAGGCCGGCGATGGCGAAGCTGCCGCCCGAGGGCACTTCCACCGTGGTCTGGGCCCGCCGTACCGCCAGCGCCGGCAAGGTAATGCCGGACGTAGGCGTCGAACCGGCGATACTGTAGGCGCCGAGCGAACTCAATTCGCTTACTTCGGTCGAAAGCTGCAACGAGATGCGGCCCGGGCCCAGCACCACCGGCGTGAACGACAGGCCGACACCGAACTGTTTGTAATCGACCGTGATATTGCCGTCGCGATCGCGCGCCGCCGGCACCGGGAATTCGCCGCCGGCCAGGAACTTCGCGGTCTCGCCCGATACCGCGGTGAGATTAGGCTCGGCCAGAATGTGCACCAGACCGACCTGCTCCAGCGCCTTGACCGCGCCCTGCAGATTGTTCGGACTGGAACAGGGAATCGTCGTCGACGTCGAATTCGTGGTCGCCTGACCGCCGGGCGCGAACGAGCCCGTTGCCGTGACCGTCGTCGAGGCGACAGAGGCCGTCGTCGTCGGGAAGAAATGCTGGGGACAGACCTGGCCGATCTGCCCGCCGGAAAGATCATTGAGCGCGTGCCCGACCAGGCCGAACTGGTTCGCCGTACCGAAGGTCATCGGCACGCCGGCAACCGTCATGGCGCTGGTCATGTCGATGCCGAACTGCTTGGCCACGGTGCGCTGCATTTCGGCGATCCGCACCTTCAGCATCACCTGATCGGACGAGCGGATGGCGAGGACATTGACGACTTTCTTGGGATCGCCGGTGAACGACGCGGCGATGTCGACGGCGCGCTGCGATTCCTGGGCCGAAGCGACATGGCCGGTCAAGACGACGTTGTCGTTGATCGCCTGCGCCTTGACGTCAGTATCGGGGAAGCTGAGCTTGATCAGCTTGGCGAGATCGGTGGTGTCCTTTTCGACCCGCACGTCGATCGAGGCAATCTGCTTGCCGTTGGCGTCGAAGAAGAAGGCGTTGGTCTGGCCGCCCTTCTGTCCCATCAGGAAAATGCGCCGCGGCGTGCGCACCACGGCATCGACGATATCCGGATTGGAGACCAGCACGTCGCGCGCATCGGTGTCGATCTCGACCACCGCCGCCTTGCCGAGGCCGAGGGTGACGCGCTGATGCACCGGCAATGCCGCATTGCGGGTCGATATCGAGATCTGGCGCGCCGACGCCTCCTCGCTCGCGGACGGCGCTGCCAACGCAGGTTGGGCCGCGACGAACGCCGCGACCAAGCCGGCAAGCGGAAGAAGGATCTTCTGCATCACTGAGGACCTCCGCCCGATCTGGGCATTCTTCCGTAGCGGATCACGGTCACCATTCCTGATTGATCGTCGGAGTTCGACGTCGCCGCATCGGCGGTCGCCGTCTGTTCGTCGCCGAGGCTTCTCAGCATCAGCGACAGCGTGCCCATCGCCTGCGCGGTGGCGACGGTGCGCGCCTGGTCGGGCGTCAGTTCCAAGGTGACGGTCTTGACGTCCGACACCGCCTTCTGATCGGGCTTGTCGGTGGTCTGATCGATCGCGACGACGCGGACGTTGTTGAGCACGGTACGGGTCATGCCACGCTTGCTGCCATTGCCGTCGCCGGTCTGCGTCAGCATGATGTCGACACGGTTGTTGGGAAGAACGAAGCCACCCGCCACCGAAGCCACCGACACCGAAATCGAAACCGCGCGCATGCCGGGCGCGATCGTCGCCGCCATGAAGCCAGCGCCTTGACTCTTGACGATCTTGGCGAAGGTCACCGGCTCTCCCGGCACCATCGGCGCCCGTACCACCATACCGGTCACGATGGTCGCGGGACTGGTACCGGGGCTTCTGCGGATGAAACTCGGATCGACCGCCTTGGTCGGCCAGGTTTCCCAGCGCACGGACTCCGGCGTCATCGGACGGCCAGGATCAAGCCGCATTGCCGCGACAAGCACCTGGGCAAGCTCGACCGGCGGCGGTGTCACTTTGGCTTCGGCCTGCTTGGTACCGCCGCCAACAAGCCCGCGCACCATGAGAGCGAAGACGCCCGCAGCGCCGGCCGCCAGCAAGAGAACTACCAGTCTCCGCGTGTTCATGATGAGGCTCCCTTTGACGCCATAGGAGCACGCCACCCTTTAGAATTTGCTTAATGAGGTGCTGAGAAACGCCCAAAAAACAGCGGTTAAGCTTTGCTTTACGCGAGACCGGCAAGTCGCAGGATTTGCGCGTTCGGCAACACCACAAGCGCGCCGGCGGCAAGCGCAACCCCGTAAGGAACGCCGGAACGATGGTCGTGCAGACGCGCGATCCAGGTTTGCCGGATGAGCGCTGGCGGCAGCGGCAACTGGCGCAGCGCCAATAGGGCCACAGTGAGACCGCCGCCGATCAACGCCGCGACGAGGGCGTAGGACATCAGATCGCCGAAGCCGAACCATAGTGCCGTTGCGGCGAACAGCTTGGCATCGCCGCCGCCGATCAAGCGCAAGGCAAACAACGCGATCGCCGCGACCAGCGCAACCAGTGCGGCGGCGAAATGGGCGCCCCAGGCGGCCGCGGGGAGTCCGACAACAAGGGCAAAGGCAATGAACGCGGCGACGATACCGACCGACAAAAGGTTCGGAATGGTGTAGCTCGCCAGGTCCCAACCGGCGGCCAGCGCCAGAAGGAGCGGCAGAACCATCATCACCAGAACCGCGCTCATGCCATGCTCCAGATACAGGAACGGCCGCCCTAAAGGCGGCCGCCCGAAGCTATTTTGAGTGGCAACTGCATCCGTTTATGGAGCAGCCGATAAACGTTCATTACTTCGTGCCACCGATGCTGCCGGCGATCGACGTGAACGTGGCATTCAGGTTGGAACCGATGCTCGTCAGGGCCCCGATCACCACAACCGCGATCAACGCCGCGATCAGACCGTATTCGATTGCCGTCGCGCCAGACTCGTCGCGGACGAAACGCGCAAAAAACTTGCTCATGAAGACCTCCACTTTTGGACACCCTAGGATCCCAAGGCTCCCCCGTTTCGCGACGGTTCGTTGCCAGGACGTACGAAGCTTAGGCTCGGAGGTTTAACGAGGCACTAAATCGATCCGGCCTCGACTCGACGGTTTGTGCCGCGATGGCACGAAAAACGGCTCGGCGGGAGGCGTGTCTTCCTTAATATTTTCGTTCTGTTTACCAGTGCCGCAAAACTTGGGACCTTCGCGGATTCGCGTTGCATGCAGCGGCCACAAAAAAGACAAGCATCGCGCTAGCGGCTGCTTCGCACCCGTGCCCAATCAAAATACGCCGGGCAGGAGGCGGTAGCGCACGCGGGCGACGAACGTCCGATAGTTTCGTCGCGCATCCGGACCACTTCCTGCAGGATGCGCATCCTGCGCCGCGAGCGTCGCCGCGGAGATCAGCAGCGTCGTCAGCGACGGCATGCTGAGGAGAAAGTCGACGCGGGTGGAGTTCGTATTTACCGGCGATTCATCATGATAGCAGTGAATCCTGGCAGATGCCGACAATCGGCGCGAACCACCAGTCCTTAAACTGGAATTTACGGCGGACACGATAGGGTGCTGCCGGGAAATTGCTGGGGATTCTGCCATGCGCCGCATCGTTCTCGCCGCCGTTCTGAGTTCGCTGACCTTTGGTTCGGCCGAAGCCGGCAGCGCGATGAGCGTCCCGCTCGACGAAGTGCGTGTCGTGTCCTTCGTCAAGCCGGTGGCGACACTCTATGTCGGCAACCCGGTGATCGCCGACGTGATGATCATCGACAACCGTCACGCCTTCGTGCAGGGCAAGGCCTTCGGCACCACCAACGTCGTGGCCCTCGATTCTGCCGGCCGTCCGGTCGCCAACCAGCAGATCGTCGTGGCCGGCAAGAGCGGTGCCGGCGCCACCGTGACTCTGCAGCGCGGCAAGGAACAGATGACCTACGCCTGCGCCGGCAATCGCTGCCAGCCCGCGCCGCAGCCGGGCGACGCCAAAGACGCGTTCGATGCCGGAACCGAGCAGATCACCAAATACCAGAACCTGCTCGGGCACGCGGCCTCCGGCAGCGCGCAATAGCCGCTCAGTTTTCTCCAATCACCACAATGATGAGCGCAACGCTATCGGTGCGCTTGCTATCGCGCCGCTTTACCGGCTGACGCGCAGATTGGTGATCTGGTTGCCGATGTCGGTGAAGGCCTTCTGGACGTCGCCCGCGCTGGTGAGATCGTAATACTTGCTGATGTCGGTCGCGCAGTTCTGCAGCACCGTCGAATTGCCCTGGGCGCCATTGATGTCGAGGAAGACGGCGTAGATCACGATGCCGTCGGCCTTGGCATTGGCGCAGACCTTGGTCATGCGGTCGTCGACCTGGGTCGAGTGATTGTAGCCGTCGCCCCACCAGCGATCCTTGGTATTGAAGCCGTCCGACAGGATGATGATGACGCGCTGGGTCTGGTCGGGCAGAGCCGGCGGATTGAGCGGCGCACCTTGCGACAGGGAATGCCAACCCCACACCAGACCGATGGTCTGGTTGGTCTGTCCCATCGGCGGCGTCATTGCGTCGATCGAGGACCCAAGATTCGACCAGCTATAGTTCAACGCCATGATGCCCTGCGGACAGCCGGTCGGGATATTCGCCGGGAACAGGCTGTTGGGCTGTCCCGAAACCGGCGTGGATTTCATCACATCGTAGTTATACGTCGCATCCGGGCCGTTCATGGCGCCTCGATCGGTCATGCAGCCGTTCCAATTCGAGTGCGGCGTGATGGTCCAGGTGCCGACCGCCTTGATGCAGGCACTCTGCGAATTGTAGCCGGGAATATTGCAGCTACCGCCACCGCCCCACCAATTGGTGGTCCAGGTGCCAGTCACCTTGCAGCTGGAGGCGGTAGTCTTGCCGGAAATATTGCAACTGCCGAAATTCGCGTCCCAATAGGTCCAGTCGATCCACGTCGTGTTGGTTTTGCCGATATTGACATCGCTGGTGAAAGGAACGATCGCGACCTGAACGTCGCCGGGATTGCTGCTGGCGTTTTGTAACATCGTCAACAACGAATGCGAAGCGGTCTTCAATGCTGAGATTTTCGACAAGCCGGAGGAGTCGGCATCGTACATCGAATGGGAGTTGTCGAGCACCAGCGACACCCACAATTTGGTCTGGCCGTAGGTCACGGTCGAAGAGGTGTTGACGGCGATGTGATCCAGATGGATCAAGCGCAGGATCGTCGTCGGCATATTGCAGCTCGTCGACACCAGGATGTCGCGGCCCGTCTTGGTAATGGTCACCCTGGGCTTGGGAGGCGGGCAATCCGTCGGATGGTAATTGGCGTCGAAGTATTGCTGCGCCAGGAGCTGCGTATCGGCGTCGCTGAGACCCTTGGACTGGGCGACAGCCAGAGCCGCCGAATCCAGCGCCGAGGACATCGCCGTGCGCACCACCACGGCGCGCGCGTAATCGATCACGCCGCTGGAGGCCAGCACCACCGGCACCAGGGCGAGCGCGTAGAGCACAGCGACATTCCCGCCACACGCGGCCAGAAAGCGGCGGATCCGCGCGGACCACAGACGCAGCACGACAGTCTCCGGTTGAACGCGCCTCTAGAATGGCTGCGATGTATTAACAAAGCGGTTCCGGCTCGTTCGGGATTTGCCGCGAAAGCGGCGCACCTGACGTTAACTCGCGGTTCAGCATCGCCGGCAAAATCGCTTCGAATACACGGCATGCGCGCGTTTAATGCTCCACTTCCGTCAAAAGGCGGAGCGGGGGAAGTTGTGTCGCAATTCATGATGAAGATGCGCATTCGCGTGAAGAGGCGTCCGAAGCGGGCCGCCGCAAACGCCGTGCCCCGCGCCAAGTCGGGATCGGCCGCGATCGAGTTTGCCTTCGTCGCGCCGGTCTTTTTCCTGTTTCTGATGGGCACGATGGAAACCGGCATCATCTTTCTCGGCAATTTCGTGCTGCAGAACGCGGTCAACGATGCCGCCCGCCAGATCCGCACCGGCCAAGTGGCGCAAAACGGCACCAACCAGGAGCAATTCCGCACCATGGTCTGCAACGGTATCGCGCCGCTGCTCGCCTGCGATGCCAATCTTCAGATTGACGTTCAGGCCTATCCGAATTTCGGTGCGCTCAGCGTTCCCAATCCGATCACCGCCAGCGGCGGACTCGATCCCGCGCTCAGGAACTGGCTGCCCGGATCGGTGTGCAGCGTGGTGTTGGTGCGGGCCTTCTATACCTGGAACGTTGCCACACCGGTGTTGACGCCCTTCCTCGCCAACATGGCGAACGGCCGCCATCTGCTCTCCGCCGCCGCCGCGTTTCGCAACGAGCCCTACAACACCACGGTGGCGGGATGCTGAAGCGGCTGCCGTTGTTCAAGGACCGCAGCGGCCTTGCCGCCGTCGAGTTCGCGCTGATCGCGCCGGTGATGATCATCATGTTCGTCGGCGCTACCGAGCTGTCGAGCGCGATTGACTGCAATGCGCGGGTAACCCGCGCCGTCTCGACGGTTGCCGATCTGGTGGCGCAGGAGACGATCATCTCCACCAGCGACGCCACCAACGTGTTTCAGGCCGCCGGCGCCATCCTGAACCCCTACGCTGTGTCCAACGCCAAGATCGTGGTCTCGAGCCTGTCCAACGACGCCGCCACCAAGACCATCAAGGTCGATTGGAGCGAAGCCCAGAATACCGGCAGGCGGACCACGCCGCCGGCGAACATCCCGGACGGCATCCTGCCCGCCGGCTCGAGCGTGATCTACGCCGAAATCACCTATAATTTCACGCCGGCGGTCACCAGTTTCATCGGCAGCTTCACGCTCACCAACAGCTTCTATTCGAAGCCGCGGCGCAGCACGAAGGTCACGCACGCACTGCCTTATCCTTAGCCCTTGCTCCGGACTGGCCGCATCAATCCTTCCTGGGCGACCGAGGCCACCAAGGCGCCGTCGCGGGCGAACAACAGGCCGCGATTGAAACCGCGTGCGCCGTAAGAAGACGGACTGTCCTGCACGAACAAAAGCCAGTCATCGATCCGGAACGGGCGATGGAACCACATGGCGTGGTCGAGACTGGCGAGTTGCACGCGCTCGTCGTACCAGCCGATGCCGTGCGGCAGCAGCGCCGTGCCGATGATCGACAAGTCCGAGGCAAACGCCGCCACCGAACGGTGCAGCGCCGGATCGTCGGGCAGTGCGCCCGCGGTGCGGATCCAGGCCATTTCCTGCGGCGGCCGTTTGTCGGGCTTGAAATAAGGACGCGGATCCACCGGCCGCGTTTCGATCGGCCGCGGCTTGGCCCAGGCGCGGAATTCCTCCGGCACTTCGTCGGCAATGGCGGCGCGCAACTCATCGTCGCCCTTCAAGCTTTCGGGATCGGGAACCTCCGGCCGTTCGAAGGCGTGTTCGTAGCCGGGCTCGTCCCTCTGGAACGACGCTTCCAGAGTAAAGATTGGCCGGCCATGCTGGATCGCGACAACCCGACGCGAGGTAAAGCTGGCGCCGTCGCGCGAGCGGTCGACCTCGTAAAGAATCGGAACCTTGGGGTCGCCGGCGCGCAAGAAATAGGCATGCAGGGAATGGCACAAGCGATCTTCGACCGTCCGGTTGGCCGCCATCAGGGCCTGGCCCAGCACTTGACCGCCGAACACCCGCTGCAGCCGGTCCTTCGGACTGACACCACGGAAAATGTTTTCCTCGATCTTCTCGAGATTGAGCAGGTCGAGGACCTCGGCTATGGGTGCGGTCATGATGACAAGCTAAACGGGTGCGGGAACCGGACGCAAGCTCCCGCCGATTCGGTTTGATCCCCGCGCTTCTTCCATATAGGTAACCGGCCGGAATGGGCCGGGGGCGGACTGTTAAAGAAGAACATGGCCAACGAATTGCTTGAACGTGCCGCGCATCAGCGGCCCGCCACCACCAAAAGAGGCGCTCTCGAGCGCCTCTTTACGCTTATGTTTCAGGGCTTTGTCTATAACCAGATCTGGGAGGATCCGGACGTCGACTTGGCCGCGCTGGCGCTCAACCAGCACCATCGCCTGCTCACTATCGCCTCGGGCGGCTGCAACGTCCTCAACTATCTCGCCGCCGATCCAGGCCGAATCATTGCTGTCGACCTCAACCCCAACCACGTCGCCTTGACGCGGCTGAAGCTGACGGCGCTCACCAGCCTGCCCGATTACGAGACCTTCTTCCGGTTTTTCGGCGAGGCCAACGACAAGGCCAACCGCGCCGCTTACGACACCTACATCGCCGGCCATCTCGACCCGGTGACGCGGCACCATTGGGAAAAGCGCAATGCGGTGGGCAACCGGCGCATCAACATGTTCGCCCGCAACCTCTACCGTTATGGCCTGTTGGGGCGTTTCATCGGCATCCTTCATGCGGTCGCCAAACTCAATGGCAAGCGGCTCGACGGCATGCTCGAGGCCAAGACGCCCGAGGAGCAGCGCGCCGCCTTCGACCGCTTGATCGCGCCGCTGTTCAACAACAAATCGATCCGGCTGATTTCGAAAAGTCCGATCTCGCTTTATGCGCTCGGCATTCCGCCGGCGCAGTACGACGAACTGATCGGGCCGCACGGCAATGTCATGGCGACCCTGCGCGAACGGGTCGAACGTCTGGCCTGCGACTTTCCGATTCGTGAAAATTATTTTGCCTGGCAGGCGTTCGGCCGCGGTTACGACACCGTCCACCGCGAAGCGGTGCCGGCGTACCTGCGCGAAGACACTTATGGCGTGATCAAATCGCGGGTCGACCGTGTCGAAGTCCATCACGCCATGCTCACCGATTTCCTCAAGAAACAGGATGCCGGATCGCTGCACCGCTATGTGCTGCTCGACAGCCAGGACTGGATGAGTCCGTCGCAATGCTCCTCGCTGTGGGCCGAGATCGACCGCACGGCGGATCCGAAGGACGCCCGCGTCATCTTCCGCACCGCCGGACCCGACAGCCCGTTGCCCACCAAACTCAAGCCGGGCCTGCTCGACCCGTGGCAATATCTCGAAGCGGAGAGCAAGGCATTCCATGCCCAGGACCGCTCCTCCATCTATGGCGGATTCCACCTCTATGTCCGAAAGGGTTGACGACCACAGCGCTCTGATGGACCGGATTTACCGGCATCAGCGCTACATCTACGACATCACGCGCAAATACTATCTGTTCGGCCGAGACCGGTTGATCCGCGAACTCGACCTCAAGCCCGGCGACCGGCTGGTCGAGATCGGCTGCGGCACCGCGCGCAACCTCGTCAAGATCGCGCGACGTTATCCCGAAGCCCGCCTGTTCGGTCTCGACGCCAGCCACGAAATGCTGAAAAGCGCCGCGCATACGATCGCGCGCGCCGGGCTTGGGCATCGCATCACTCTGGCGCACGGCTATGCCGAAGACCTCAGTCCGGCGATGTTCGGGGAAACCGAGCCGTTCCAGGCGTGCCTGTTCTCCTACAGCCTGTCGATGATCCCGGATTGGCGAGGGGCCATCAACGCGGCGTCCCGCAATCTCGCGGCCGGCGGACATGTCCATATCGTCGATTTCGGCGACCTCACCGGATTGGGCGGGATCGCGCGCGCCGCGATGATGGGCTGGCTCCACCTGTTCCATGTTGCCCCGCGCGAAGAACTCCTCGCCCAGCTGGAACACCAGCCTGACGCCGCCTTGCGCCTGCTGCCCGGACGTTATGCGTTTCTGTTCAGTTCCGGTGGGCTTTCAGTGTAGTCGCGCCAGGTCGTTGCGTTTCGACCACAGCGCCTCCCAAATCCTGGCCGACATTCGCGATTTTCGATGTTGACGACGATCGCGCCGCGAACAATCGGCGCTATCGTGCGTACCAGCACCCGGATACGGGCCGCAATCGCGGCCATCTGTGAGGGAGCTCCATGAAACGCACGATTATCGCCCTGATGGCCACGACGGCCTTGGCCGCCGTTTGCCTGCCCGCCGCTGCCGCCAATGACGGCTGGTATGTGGGATTGGGCGCAGGCTGGACCAAGTTCGCCCGCATCAATGTCGCGGCGGACACCCCAATCGGGCCCGGCGTCTACCCGCTCGAGTCGGAGGATTCCGCGCTGGTGGTCGGCGCCATCGGCTATCGCTGGAATCACTTCCGCCTCGAAAACGAATTCGGCTGGGCCCATCACGATCTTCACGTTGGAGGCATGTCCGGCACCAGCGGCCATACCGAGCCCAAAACCTATTTCATGAACGCGGCCTATGATTACCCCTTAGCGTCGAATTGGGCCTTGACGGTCGGTGGCGGCATCGGCGTCGGAATCGTGAGCGCGGCGGCCGATTTCGCCGGCACGCGCTTCATGGCCAACAACGAGGCCCATTTCGGAGCCCAGGGCATTGTCGGCCTGACCTATTCGGTCAGCGATAACATCGATATCGGCGTCGATTGGCGCTACCGCCAGTTCTTCGGCAAAGACCAGTTCACCTGCGGGCCCGGCTGCTTGGCGAGCTACGAGGACACGCACGATCAGGCGGTTATGTTCAACATCCGCTTCTTCATGTCGCCGCCCCCACCGCCTCCGCCACCGCCGCCTCCCCCACCACCGCCCCCCCCGCCGCCGGCTCCGCCACCTCCGCCGCCGGTCAAGACGTTCATCGTCTTCTTCGACTTCAACAAGTCGAACCTGACGGAGGCCGCGCAGTCAGTGGTTTCGGAAGCGGTCAAGACCGCCAAGAGCAGCGGCTCGGTCCGGGTCAAGGTGGTTGGGCACACCGATACCGTCGGCTCGGACGCCTACAACCAGAAGCTGTCCGAGCAGCGCGCCCAGTCGGTGAAGGACGAAATGGTCCGAGAAGGCCTGGACGGCGGTATGATCGGCGTCGAAGGTCATGGCTTCCACGATCCCCTGGTGCCCACCGGCCCGGGCGTGCGCGAGCCGCAAAACCGGCGCGCTGTCATAGACTTGGGCCAATAATATGGCGCGAGACTAATTCGCACAAATGTACAACAGGGGCGGAAAAAAATTATCCGCCCCTGTTTTTTTGGGAGTCACATTGTTGGCACGGCTCACGGGAAATCGGCTATAAGAGCGCCCGTAGTACTGGAATTGCCCTGGGGAACCGGGGCATTCTCTCTGATAGGTTGACAGCGCCTGCAGGAGACGTCCTGAAAGGGCCTATCGATCGTGGTCAACAAAAGGGGGACCTCATGAGGTTTCGTCATCTGGCGCTGGCAGGCGCCGCAATAATCGCGTTGTCGAGTTCCGCGCTCGCCGCCGACACCGGCTGGTATGTCGGTCTTGGCGCCGGACTGAACCTGCAGCAGGATGTTTCCACCAGTGTGGTGGTCGGTTCGAGCCGCCTCCAATTCGACCCGACTTGGCGCGGCATTGCCACAGTCGGTTACGCCTGGACCAACAACTGGCGTCTGGAAGGTGAATTCGGTTACACCGATCCTGACGTCAAGGGCGCGTGCTTCCAAAGCCGCTGCATCTCCCTGAAAGATGCTGGTGTCGGCGATATCGACGTCCAGCAGATGAGCTTTATGGGCAATGCGCTGTACGATCTGCCGATCGCCGAGCGCTGGAAGGCCACTTTCGGTGCCGGCCTTGGTTATTCCTGGCTGCGTCTCAGCGGAAACGGC
>JAHFQC010000136.1 GCA_023259375.1 Alphaproteobacteria bacterium | reverse complement strand
TTCCCGCCAATCCGGCAGCAGACGCGATCAATGGGGTCTCCGCATCAATCCAGAGCAGTGTGCTCACCGCTTTGAGCCTCAGCGATCTGGTGAGCGTCCCATCGGCCTCGGCGAACGCCTCGGAAGAAAGGATAAGTCCATGACTGAAGCTCTGCCGTGGCACGCGACATGGACGCAGGCTGTCACCGATTTCCGCGGTGAGGAGGACGAGCCGCGCTTCTCCAACGTCACTGTCCGCATGACTGTGCCGGCGAGCCTCGATGGCAGCCGCGTCCGCCTGGAATTGAGCAATCGCTTCGGCGATGAGGCTGTTCGGATCGGACGGGGTGCGATCGGGGTAGGCGGCCAGTTCTTCGAGGTCGCGTTCGACGGCCTCTCCTCGGCGGAGATCCCGCCCGGCGAGCCGCTGTGGACCGATCCCATCGGGTTGACCGTCCGGCACAGTGACGAGATCGTAGTCGATCTCTACCTCCCCGAGCCGACACCCTATGTGACGGCGGCCGGATTCAGGTTCAGCCGATCTTCACCCGGGGACTTCGTGGGCGCGTGCCCATTCCCGCTTGAAGGCGGGCCGCCGGAAACCATCGATGAATCCTGCGAATTTCCGGCCGCGAATACCGGTGCGGAGGACGAGCCTGATGGAACGGGCTGGTCGCTTCCTTCGGGAGGTCCGTTTCTGCGGACGATCGAGGTTGCCGGGGTTGAGGCGAGGGCGGTGATCGTGGCCCTCGGGGGGTCGAGCACAGCCATGGGGTGGCCGCAGTACACCGCGGCCCTCCTTCCGACCGACGCGAAAATCGCCGTCGTAAACCGGGGTATTGCGGGGAACCGCATTCGTCTCGATGCACCGCCGTCGACGCCTTCGTGGGGTCGGTCGGGATTGTCTCGTTTCGATGAGGATGTGCTCGGAACCGCCGGCGCCACGCATCTGGTGATCGCCTATAACAGCAACGACTGGGGCCTTCCGGGCCGAATTACTCCCATGGCTGAAATGCCTTCTGTCGATCAATTGGTCGCGGGATACCAGGAACTTATCGACCGCGCCCAGGCAGCAGGGCTGCAGGTCATCCTCGCAACGGTGACGCCACTCGCACCCGAACTGCTGGCCGAACCCGAACGAGAAGACATGCGCCTTGCATTGAACACGTGGATTCGGGGGGCGGGCCACGTAGTCGTCGACTTCGATGCCGCAGTTCGCTCTGAATCAGATCCCTCGCGCCTCGCGGCCAAATACGCGGCCCCCGACGACACGCATCCCAGCGTGAACGGGTCGAAGCACCTCGCACAGGCGATGGTGGAAGTTCTTCAGCGGTTGAAGCTCTGGCCGGTGGAGGACGTGTGAATACTCCCATCACGATTATAGGCGCCGGACTCGGCGGCCTCATGCTCGCTCGCGTTCTCCACGTCCACGGTATCGCTTCGACGATCTACGAGGCGGAAGCCTCGCCCGACGCGAGGGTGCAGGGCGGCCAGCTCGATATTCACGACTACAACGGTCAGATCGCGCTCAAGGCCGCGGGCCTTTTCGATGAATTCACCGCGATCATCCACGCTGGTGGCGAGGCGACGCGTGTACTCGATAAGCACGGAACCGTCTTGCTGGATGAACCCGATGACGGGACAGGTAACCGCCCCGAGGTTCAGCGGGGGGACTTGCGGCGGCTTCTGCTCAA
The DNA here is from genome assembly GCA_023259375.1 of Alphaproteobacteria bacterium. Classification (GTDB taxonomy): domain Bacteria; phylum Pseudomonadota; class Alphaproteobacteria; order Micropepsales; family Micropepsaceae; genus Rhizomicrobium. Next base: position 5,380 of record JAHFQC010000136.1, on the reverse strand, counting down.
CTCGCTTCCTGCCGACATGATCCGGTGGGGGCGTAGGCTCGAATCGGTGTCCTCGCTCGGAAGCGGACGGAGTCTGCTGACTTTCAGTGATGGCGGGACCGTAACTAGCGATATGCTTGTGGGCGCCGATGGCGCCTGGTCGAAAGTTCGGCCGCTTCTTTCTGAGGCGAGACCGGCCTATGTCGGAACGTCATTCATCGAAACCTACTTGTTCGACGCCGACATCCGTCATGCGGCCAGTGCCAACGCGGTCGGCGCTGGCGCCTTGTTCGCACTCGCACCGGAAAAGGGCATCCTCGCCCACCGTGAGGCGGATGGTGTGCTGCATACTTATGTGGCGTTGAACAAACCGGAAGACTGGCTGGAGGGCATCGATTTTTCGGACACGGGCACCGCCTTGGCTCGGGTCGCGAAGGAATTCGAGGGATGGGCTCCTGGACTGACAGCGCTGATTACCGATGGTGAGACCGACCCCATACCGCGCAAGATTTATGCGCTCCCGGTCGATCATACTTGGGATCGACTCCCTGGCGTTACCCTCCTCGGCGATGCAGCACATTTAATGTCGCCCTTCGCGGGTGAAGGGGCAAACCTCGCCATGTTCGATGGCGCTGAGCTCGGCGAAGCCATCGCTGCAAATTCTGGAGCTATGGAAGCCGCGCTGCGTGCCTATGAGGCGGAGTTGTTTCGTAGAAGCGCATTCGCTGCCGCGGAGGCGAAGCAGAATCTGAAGCTGTGCTTCGACGAAAACGCTCCTCACAGCCTGCTGAACCTTTTTTCCCAACCCTCAACGCATCAATAGGGTGATGTCTGATAGCGAGCCAACGCCAAGGTGGCCCGCGCAGGCAGGGGTTGAGGACAAGCCGTCCTCGCGGACTGACGATGTTCATGCGGAAGTTCAGACAAGAGCCGCGACGGACCTCGTCGAGTTTCGAGATTTGAGATTAGCAGTCATTACGTCTCAGCATCGAAGCCTGAGGCAGGCAGCAGAAGCCATCAATATTCGTCAGTCCACTCTCAGTCGCCGCTTGCGGGATCTCGAATATTGCCTTGGGTCAGTGCTCTTCGAGCGAACCAACGGTGGGACTCGGCCGACCATCGAAGGACAAGAATTTCTCGAAGCGGCGAAACGCATTATCGAAGAAGTCGATGCCATCGCTGCCCGGTTGAAAACCCGATCGCGCGGTGAGAGTGGCCGGTTGACGATCGGGGTTCATACGTCCCTGGCTGCGGGCAATTTACGGGCGACGCTGATCGAATACAGGCGTCGCTTTCCGGAAGTGGAAGCCCAGCTGGTCGACGGATCAAGTGACCATCTAATTTCTGACCTCGCCAATGCAACGATTGATGTCGCATTCGTGGCTGAGAGCGAACCGAGGTGGCAAGATAGGTCATTGTCGGTATGGAGTGAGCGCGTGGTTGTGGCGGTGCCCGACACGCACCCATTCAATGATCAGCAGGCAGTGCAATGGCACGATCTGAAGCATGAGCCGCTGCTGTTGCCGTCGCGCGGTCCGGGGCCGGAGTTCAACAAGCTTCTGCGCAGCAAAGGAGGCGTGTCCGACTCGTTGCGCCTCCTTCGACACGACGTAAGCCTCGACCGGCTGCTAACTTTGGTCAGCCTCGGCTGGGGCCTTCTGCTAGCGCTAGAAGGCGCGATCGGATCCGCCCAAAGCGGTGTGAGCTTTCGTGAGGTGCATGACTTGGACGGGCCGATGCGCTTCACTTTCCGGGCCTATTGGCGGCAAGCGAACAGCAATCCGTCGCTTTCTCCATTTTTGAAGATGCTGCGCGAACGCTATCCTGACCTTTCCGCGGATCAGTCCCCGTTCTGACTTTGGTCGCGCCGAGCTTTGGTGAACGCCCGATCGGTCGCCATGAATCGCGCGATCATCGGGACGATCAATTTCATCGGATCGGACACGGCTTGACCTGTTGTCCTGCTAAGCGTCTCAGCATAGGCGACGAGATCACGGTGGACTCCGGCGGGAAGTTCGACACTTACTTTAACGGCCTTGTCGTCCGCGAGCGGGCCCAGTCTTAGCTTCGTCATGGCTTTGCTCCTTGCCCATAGGGGGCCAACACCAAGTCATGCGTGACGATCACGCGGACTGGAAAACCCGGCCGGATGGTCAGCGTCGGCTGGATGTTGAGCTGCCGCTGGACAATCTGAGACCCGGTCTGGCTGATGCTGTTGGAAGCGCCACTCCGGATCGCCTGAACGAGGTTGTTCTCGTCCTGGCTGGTGCCGGCCTCGGCCCCTACGCTGAGCAGGGTCGAGAGCACGGCGGCCTTGAACAGCATGCCCCAGTGATTGTCGACCTCATCCTCAAGCCCGGCGTAGCCCTGAGTGTCCGCGCCGGGCTGGCGCTCGAGCAGGATCGAGTTGCCGTCCGGCATGATGATGCGTGTCCAGACCAGCAGCAAGCGACTTTGCCCGAAAGCGACCGAGCTGTCGTACTGGCCGATCAGCTTCGTGCCCTGCGGGATCAGCAGGTAGCGGCCGGTGGGACTGTCATAGACCGCCTCCGTCACCTGGGCGGTGATCTGGCCGGGGAGATCCGAGCGGATGCCCGTGATCAGCGCCGCCGGGATGACCGTGCCGGCTTGCACAACATAAGGCGAGGCCTTGGCTTCGAGCCGGTCCGGGCTGATCGTACGCTTGTCGGTCGACGCGTTGAGGAAGGCCGTCTTGCGATCCTGCATATTCTGGGCGGAGCCGGTATCGACCGGCGGTGTCGTGGCCGGAGACGCGGTCGTACTGACAGCGGGGTTCGGGAGAACCTGGCCGGCACCCGACGACTGTTGGCTCGTTTGGGAGAACAGCCGACTTACCCGCGCCGCTTCAAGCTCCTGAGCCCTGCGCTGGGCCTCCGGATCGGCCGCGGCGCCGCCGGTCACGGTATTCGGCGCGGCGCCGGCGTTGAGGATCGGCTTGCCCAGGTCGCCGGGCAGCGGCGGTCCCAGCGGGGGCGCCTGACGCGGCAAGCCGGTATAGTCCTTTGGCAATCCCGCCAAACCTTCGGCCGATGGCCGGTTTTGGGTGCTGAGCAGCTCCTGGCCGGTTTGCCCCTTGTTGTGCGTCTGCAGCGCGTAACCGAGCGCGCCGGCGATCGCGAGCGCCGACACCGCACCCAGGCTGATCAGCACCTTGCGCGAGAGGCGCATGACGTGCGGCCGCTCGCCTCTAAGCCGAAGATCAGGGGGCGCAACGGGCGGCGGCGGCGCTGGGTGTTCTTCCGGTCCTTCCGCCATCATGACCGCGGCCTTCCGTCGGTGCGGACGATGCGCACGCGCCGTTCGCTGTCCTTGTCGCCGAGACGAAGTTCGGCGGCGGCGAACAGGCGATCGACGATGTAGTAGTTGCCCTTGACGCGATAGTTCACCAGTTCGGACCCGCCGGCCGGTCCGATCACGAAGAGCGGCGGCATCTCGCCCTGGCGAATACCCGAGGGAAACTCAATGTAGACCTTCTGGCCGTCGTCGAAGGCGCGCAGCGGTCGCCAGGCCGGCGTGTCGCCCTGAATCGCATAGCGGAAGTTGATCGCGGCGAGATCGACGCCGGTGGCGATCGGCGCTGACGCCTCGGCCTCCTGGTTCTGCCGCCGCAGGGCGATGAGCTGGTCCTCCGGATACTGCCAGGAGACCGAGGCCATGTAGGTCTTCTCGGTCGAGCGCAGCTCCAGCAGGTAGGTCCGCCGGTCGGTGTTGATGACCAGGTTCGTCATCAGCTCCGGCCGGGTCGGCTTGACCAGGATGTGGACCTTCTTGGTCGCGCCGGCTCCGCTCTCGGTGTCGCCAATGATCCAGCGCACGGTGTCGCCGGCGGCGACCGGGCCCGTGCCGGCGAGTTGCTCGCCCTCCTGCAAGGCGATGTCGGTGATCTCGCCCGGCGCGGTGTACGCCTGATAGAGCGCGCCTGCGGAATAGGGATAGACCTGGACCGCGTTGATGAATCCGTTGCGCACCGGCTGCACGCGCGCCGCCGCGTTGGCCTGGTTGACGCGGACAGCCGGATCGGCCGCTTCGGGCGTCGGCTTGCCGCTTTCGAGCGGCTTCAACTGGCCCGGCAGCGGCAAGAGCTTCGGCAGCTCGACGATCTTGATCGGCGATGGCGGAGCGGCGCTGAGCTTCGCCGGGGTCGCGCTGTCATAGTTGATCTCCGGCGGGATGAACTTATGGGCGCAGCCACCGAGCGCCGTCACGGACATGAGCAAAACCCCGAGGCCGATTTTACGGACAGCCGCGCTTCCTCCTTCCCGGCTTTGCTGAGTGGCGGAGAAACGTGAAGCCGGGCTGCCGGCTTCCATGGAAATCGGCAGGGTCATTGTCCCAGCTCCTTGGACCAGTTGATGGCGGTGACGTAGATGCCGAGCGGGTTCTTGCGGAGCACGTCGGCGGAGGTTGGCGTCTGGATGGCGATGGTGAGAATCGCGGTCCAGCGCGAGGTCTCGGCGAGCGCGCCGTCCTGATAGCGATGCTCCACCCATTCGACACGGAAACTGGAGGGCGACGCGCGGATCACGCTGGAGACGTCGATGGCGATCTGCTGCTTGCCGAGCTTGGCGAATGGGTCGTTCGCGCGGGCATAGTCGTTGAGCGCCTGGGACCCCGAGGTGCTGGTGAAGTCGTAGGCGTCGAGCCAGTTCTGCCGCACGATGATCGGGTCGGCCGGTAGCGAGCGGACCAGCCCGACGAAGTGGGCGAGATACCAGGCGATCTGCGGATCGCTTGGCGCATAGTCGGCCACGGCCGGCGCCACGGCTTGGGCTTGGCCGAGCTTGTCGACCTGCACCACCCAAGGGACGATGCTGCCGTGGGTCGATTGCCAGACGAGCCCGCCGGCCAACCCCATGGACAAGGCGAGCGAGCCGAAGGCCATCAGCCGCCAGTTCTTGGCCTGCACACGGGCCGAGCCGATGCGGTCGTCCCAGGCTTGCGCGGCACGCTGATAAGGGGTTTCCGGTTCAGGTGTGCGGCCATAGCGGACCGACGCGCGGCGGAAGATCGCCATGCTCATTTTCCTCCCGAGAGATCGACGGAATGGCCGCCGCCGTGGCTATCGCCGGCCCTGAGGGCGTTTGCGGCGGTCGTCGCGCCCTGATGGATGGCCTGGTTACGCCGCATGCGTTGCGCCCAGGCCGGTTGACCGGATTCGGTCGAGCTCTCCCCTGCGGAGCTGGGACCGGCAGCCTGTCCTCCGCCGACCGTGCCCTGGGTGGAGGAGCCGCCGGTGGCGGCGAAGCTGGATTTGGCGCCGGCCGCGAAGCTCTGCTTCACTGAACCGGCGGCTTGGCTGGCGGCGCGCCGGATCGGGGCGGCCGCGCTCGAAGCGGCGGCGCGCCCAACCCCGCCGAGGCCGGCGGCCACGCCCGACGAG
>JAHFQC010000011.1 GCA_023259375.1 Alphaproteobacteria bacterium | reverse complement strand
GACAGCGGAACGGGCGGCTCCGCGCCTTGGCATCCTGGTTTCGATCCTGCTCCATGCCGGGCTGGTGCTCGCTCTTTTTGTGTCGTTTTCAAAGAAGCTTGAAATGCCCACCGACATGGTCTCGATGGTGCCGGTCGATCTCGTTACTGTCGCGGACCAGAACAATGTCGCGCCGACGGTCAAGAAGGAGGACCTCACACCTCCTGACGTCAAAGAGCAGGAGCCGGAGCCCACACCCGACGTGGCGCCGCCGAAACTCGATATTGCTCCGGACGTGCAGCCGAAGCCGAAGCCCGAGAAAAAGACGGATACCGAGAAGTTCGACATCAACGATATCCAAAAGCTGCTGGCCAAGAAGAAGCCTGCCAACGCCAAGGTCGCTCAGCGAACCGTGCAAGGCATGGGGGCAGGCACCGCCATGACCGTCGATCTGATCACTCTTCTGCAGAGCGAGATCAACCGTTGCTGGACCCGGCCGGATTACGGGCCGCATCCGGAACGCCTGATTGTCCGCTATGAGCTGTTTCTCAATCGCGACGGTTCTGTCGCACAGGCGCCAAAATTAATGCCAGAATCGGCAGGTGCCGCATCGAGTGATCCGTATATGCGGGCGGCGGCAGACGCGGGCCGGCGGGCCATTTATCAGTGTGCCCCGTACCGCCTGCCGGCAGACCGGTACAATTTGTGGCGTGATATCGTGTTTACGTTCGATCCGCGCAGCCCCGTCGAATAACAGGTCGGAGAATGGCGATGAAAAGACTGAGTCTGATGGTCGTGGCCGTTGTGGGGCTGGTGTTGAGCCATCCCGCGTTTGCCGCGCTGCAGGTCGACGTCAACCAGGGCAATCTTCAGCCTCTGCCGATCGCGATTCCGGATTTCATTTCGGTGGCGGGGGCACCTGCCGCAGGTCCAGCCAACGCTGCCGCGATTCCGAACATTGCGCAGGTTGTGCGCGCCGATCTGGAACGCTCGGGTCTGTTCAAGCCGCTCGACCCCAAGTCGTTCATCGAGCACGTCAGCAACATCAACGTGGCACCCAATTTCCAGAACTGGCGGGTCATCAACGCACAGGGTTTGGTCACGGGGCAAGCATCGTTGCAGCCCGATGGCCGGCTTCGGGTGGATTTCCGGCTTTGGGATATCTACGGCGAAAGCCAGATGCTGGGTCTGCAGTTCACCACCCAGCCGGCCACATGGCGGCGGGTCGCCCATATGATCTCGGATGCCATTTATCAGCGCATTACGGGTGAAAAGGGCTATTTCGACACCCGCATCGTCTTCATTTCCGAGTCCGGTCCGGCTCTGCACCGCCAGAAGCGGCTCGCCATCATGGACGAGGACGGCTGGAACTCGTCGTTCTTGACCAACGGCTTTTTGGTTTTGACACCGCGGTTCAACCCTTCCGCGCAAATGATCGCCTATATGTCCTACGCGACGGGTAAGCCGCGGGTATTCCTGTTCGATCTTGAAACCGGTCGGCAGGAAAAGCTGGGCGATTTCCCCAATATGACCTTCTCGCCGCGGTTTTCGCCGGACGGGAATCTCGTGGTCATGTCGCTGGAGAACGGCGGCAACTCCGACATCTATATGATGGACCTGCGCACACGCCAGACGCGCCGGCTGACCTACGATCCGGCTGTGGATACGGCGCCATCATTCTCGCCGGACGGCAAGCAGATCGTGTTCGAGTCCGATCGCGGCGGTAGCCAGCAGATTTACATCATGAACGCCGATGGCTCCAACCAGCGCCGGGTCAGTTTTGGCGAAGGCCGTCACGGCACGCCGGTATGGTCACCTCGCGGAGACTTGATCGCGTTTACCAGCGTGATGAGCGCTCAGTTCCGCATCGGAGTCATGCATCCCGATGGTAGTGGCGAACGGCTGCTGTCGACGGGCTGGCAGGACGAAGGTCCTACTTGGGCCCCAAATGGACGCGTTCTAATGTTCACTCGCACCCTCAGGAACGGGCACGGGTCGCAAATCTGGTCTATAGATGTCACAGGTCGCAACGAAAGACGGGTTTCCACACCGGGAGATGCCTCTGATCCGGCATGGTCGCCCTTGATCCAGTAGGTGTATTCTCCTTACAATCCGTCGACCGAGGGCGTATTGGGGTAGGTGCGAAAAAATCGGAGCGCGGAGTTCTCGCAGTCGGCTCGCGCTTATGCTTGAGGAGTTGGGATAACCATGAAGAATTTTGTTGTCGGCCCGATGGCCGTTGTTGCTTTATCGCTGTTTGTCGCCGGTTGCGCGACGAAGGCCCCGCCGCCTCCGCCGCCGCCGCCTCCGGCTGCTCAGCCCGCCCCGCCGCCGGCTCCTTCGATCGTGCCCGGCTCGGCGCAGGATCTGAAAGTCAACGTCGGTGACACTGTCCACTTCGAATACAACAAGTATGCTGTTCTCGAAGCCGACAAGGCGACCCTGCAGCGTCAGGCTGCCTGGCTTGCCAAGTGGCCGAACATCAAGGTGACGGTTGAAGGTCATGCCGACGAGCGCGGCACCCGCGAATACAACATCGCCCTGGGTGCGAAGCGCGCCACCGCCGTCAAGGAATATCTGGTCAGCCTCGGCGTTTCCGCCGCCCGTGTCGACACCGTGTCGTACGGCAAGGAACGTCCGATCTGCACAGATTCGACGGAAGATTGCTGGTCGCAGAATCGTCGCGGTGTGACGATCGTTGCGTCCGGCGCGAACTCGTAAGCTTCTTGCGAGCGCGTGAATCAGGGGCGCCGGAGACGGCGCCCCTTTGTATTTTGAGGGTTTCGGGAGCGTAATTTTTCCCGCGCCCCGTTTATGCTTTAAGATGTCCCGGTCCGGGAGAGTGATATGAATTGGAGAATGGGCGCCGCCGTCGCGGCATTGACGATGATGCTGTGTCCGGCAGGCGCGGCAAGCTACGGCTATCTGCATCCGATCGAAGTGCGCGGCCTGTTTGGCGAGAGCGACGAGGAGAAGGCAGCCCGACTCAAGGCCGAACAGCGCGAGAACGATCAGGATTCGGGTATTGCCGAATTGCGCCAGCGGTTGAGCGATCTCGAAAACGCGTTACGCCAGTCGACCGGTCAGAACGAAGCCCTGGCGCATCAGATTCAGGAATTGGCCCAGCGCATCGATCGCCAGCAGAAAGACTTCGACTATAAGTTGTGTGCCTTGGCGGCGCAGCAGCTGGGTGCCAGCACAGCGGCAGACGGTTCCACCAACAGTCTTCCTTGCGATCCGAATGCGGCGGTGGCGACGCTCTCGACGCCTAACCATGGCGGCACGCTTGGGTCGCTTCCAGTCGGCCAGCAGAGCCCTGCGGCGGCTTCGGCCGCTCCGGCAACCCGTGGCCAGTACGACGAGGCGATGAACCTCTTGGCCCGGGCCCGCTACGATGAAGCGCGCGCTGCTTTCCGCGGCTTTGCGGATGCCAATCCGAAGGATCCGTTGGCTGCTCAGGCGGTCTACTGGGTCGGCAACATTGCCTTTGTGCAGAAGGACTACTCCGCTGCGGCGGTGGCATTTGCCGAGCAGATCAAGAAATATCCCTCCAACCCGCAAGGCGCCGAGAGCATGCTGAAACTCGGCCAGTCGCTGATCGCCTTGGGGGAAAAAGAGAAAGGGTGCGTCACGCTTGGCGCGATCAAAGGCAAATACAAGCAAGCCCCGTCAGTCATCCTCAGCCAGGCGCAAACCATCCGCGCCAAGTCCTGCAAGGGCCAGTGACGATCTGACGGTCGCCTTTGCCGACGCGATGGCGGCATCGGGTGCTCCGTGGCCGGCGGCTGTCGCGGTGTCGGGCGGCTCTGATTCTCTCGCGCTGATGTATTTGTTGCGCGATTGGGCCAAGGCGCAGGCCTTGCCGCCGCCCGTAGTGCTCACCGTTGACCACGGTTTGAGGTCCGAAGCGGCCGCCGAGGTAAAAAGAGTCGTGCGCTGGGCCAAGAAGGCTGGTCTCAACGCCCACATTCTGACCTCTGCCGCGCCGCCGCCGGCGGCCGATATCGAAGCCTCGGCGCGCCGTCTTCGCTACCGGCTGATCGGAGAGTTCTGCCGCAAGAAGAAACTGGCGGCCGTTTATGTCGCTCACACCCGCGATGATCAGGCCGAGACCATCCTGATGCGGCTGGCGCGTGGCAGCGGGGTCGACGGGCTAGCAGGGATGCGCGTGCTGGCGCCGTATCCCGATCCTGATTTTGCGTCTGTTGTGGTAGCCCGGCCGCTCTTGGGCATCCAGCGGCGCGCCTTGCGCGAGCTTCTGCTTCTGCGCCGGCAGACCTGGATTGAAGACCCTATGAATGCTGACGCCCGTTTCGCGCGGGTGCGCGTCCGGCTGGCGTGGCCGCAACTTGCCCCCTTGGGGCTGACCCCAGAGCGTCTGGCGGAAACGGCAATCCACCTCGCCCGGGCCCGGGAAGCTCTCGAAATTGTCTCCCAGGCCGTCCTGGCCCGCGCCTGTCAGCCCTTCCGGGAAGGCTTTGCCGTGGACCCCGCGGCATTGGCCGGCGCCCCCCCGGAACTGGCCCTCAGGGCACTCGCTAAGATCTTAATGACCGTGAGCGGCAATCCTTACCGTCCCCGGTTCGACCGGTTGTCGGCCTTGTTGGCGGCAATTACCGGGAATTTCCTTGGAGGAGGGCGGACTTTGCATGGTTGCCGCCTCGGTCCGGCGCCCAAGGCTGCGCGGCTGTTCGGACCTGGAACGCTGCTGATTGAAGCGGAAAAAGGCCGCAGCGGCCCTGTAAAACCTCGCCCTCGGCCCAAATAGGTTTTTAAACGGGTTACGGCATAATCTTGCCCCAGGCGGTTAAATTCCTTACCGTTTCTAAATCTGGCAAGGACGAAAAAACTGCCTATCTATAGGATAACGTTTTTCCGTCTTGTCGAGGCCGAATGGCCACCGAGAAAGGACCGCCTTGAATAACCTCCGCAATCTGGCGCTGTGGATCCTCATCGCGCTTCTCTTGGTCCTCCTGTTCAATCTGTTTCAGGGGTCGAACAAGAGTACCCAGGCCCAGCAACTGAGCTACACGGCTTTCACCCAGGAAGTCGTCAAAGGCAATGTGCAGAAGATCACCTTGTCGGGTGACGAGGTGAAGGGCGAACTGCGCAACGGCACCCAGTTCAACACCATGGTGCCGCCCAACGACCAGACGATGTGGACCACGATCAAGGAGCACGATGTCAACGTCACGGTCGCCAAGCCGGACGATGGCATGTCGCCGTTGTTGAACGTGCTGGTGTCGTGGTTCCCGATGCTGCTCTTGATCGCAGTGTGGGTGTTCTTCCTCAGGCAAATGCAGTCGGGCGGCGGCAAGGCCATGGGCTTCGGTAAGTCGCGCGCCAAGCTCCTCACCGAGCGCCAGGGCCGCGTGACGTTCGAAGACGTCGCCGGTGTCGACGAGGCTAAGGAAGACCTCAAAGAGATCGTCGACTTCCTGAAAGATCCGCAGAAATTCCAGCGTCTGGGCGGCCGTATTCCGAAGGGCGTGCTGCTGGTCGGCCCGCCGGGTACCGGCAAGACCTTGCTCGCCCGCGCCATCGCCGGCGAAGCCAATGTGCCGTTCTTCACGATTTCCGGTTCGGACTTTGTCGAGATGTTCGTCGGCGTCGGCGCGTCCCGCGTTCGCGACATGTTTGAGCAGGCCAAGAAGAACGCCCCGTGTCTCGTCTTCATCGATGAAATCGACGCGGTCGGCCGTCATCGCGGCGCCGGCCTCGGCGGCGGCAACGACGAACGCGAGCAGACCCTCAACCAGTTGCTGGTCGAGATGGACGGCTTCGAAGCCAACGAAGGCGTCATCCTGATCGCCGCCACCAACCGTCCCGACGTGCTCGATCCGGCGTTGCTGCGTCCGGGCCGTTTCGACCGCGAAATCGTGGTGCCCAATCCCGACCTCGCCGGCCGCGAAAAGATCCTGCGCGTGCATATGCGCAAGGTCCCGCTGGCACCCGACGTCGATCCCAAGATCATCGCCCGCGGCACGCCTGGTTTCTCCGGTGCCGATCTCGCCAACCTCGTCAACGAAGCGGCTTTGCTGGCGGCCCGCCGCGGCAAGCGCGTGGTCTCGATGAGCGAGCTCGAAGACGCCAAGGACAAGGTGATGATGGGCGCCGAACGGCGCAGCCTTGTCATGCGCGAAGAGGAGAAGAAGAACACCGCCTATCACGAAGCCGGTCACGCCATCGTGGCCCTCAACGTGATCGGGTCGGATCCGATCCATAAGGCGACCATCATTCCGCGCGGCCGCGCCCTCGGCATGGTGATGCGTCTGCCGGAGCACGATCAGCTCTCGGTGACGCGCCAGAAGATGTACGCCGACATTGCGGTAGCGTTTGGCGGTCGTCTCGCCGAAGAGATCATCTTTGGCTACGACCAGGTCACGACCGGCGCAATCTCCGACATCCGTCAGGCGACCCGCATGGTCCGTAATATGGTGACCCGTTACGGCTTCTCCGATGCGTTGGGTCCGATCGAATTCGCCGAAAACCAGGAAGAAGTCTTCCTCGGTCATTCGGTGGCGCGTCAGCAGAACGTCTCGGAAGCGACCGCGCAAAAGATCGATTCGGAAATCCGCCGTATCATTGACGAGTGCTACGAGCGGGCGCGGACGATCCTCACCGAAAAGCGCAATGACCTCGAGACCCTGGCCAAGGGTCTGCTCGAATACGAGACTCTGACCGGCGACGAGATTACGGCGCTGCTGAAAGGCATTCCGCCGGTGCGTACGCCATACGAGGAGCCGGAGCCCCAGCGCGGGCCGGGCCCTAGTGTACCGCAGGCGGGTGTCCCCCGCGGCCCGGGCATCATGCCGGAGCCGCAGCCGGGACATTAGGCCGGATTGCAGAGATGAGAGTAGAAGGGCTCGGGTTTCCGGGCCCTTTTGCCTTTTGCCCGATGGGCAGTGTCAGTCTGTGTTGGTTCGTGGAATTGCGCTTATGACTCCGATTCTTCTCGGCATCCTCAATGTCACCGCGGATTCGTTTTCCGACGGCGGCAAGTATCTGCTGACCGACGCTGCGCTCGCGCACGGCCGCGCTTTGATGGCCGGTGGTGCGCACGGGCTTGATATCGGGGCGGCGGCGTCCAATCCGAAATCGGAACCTGTACCGCCCGAGGTGGAGATCGCACGCCTAGCCCCAGTGGTGGCCGCGCTTTCCCGCGATGGCGTACCGTTGTCCATCGATACATTTTCTCCCGCCGTGCAGCGCTGGGCGCTTGGCGCCGGCGTAGCCTATTTGAATGACATCCACGGCTTTCCCGACGAGTCGCTTTACCCCTCGCTCGCCGCCAGCGATGCCAAGCTCATCGTGATGCATGCGGTTCAAACCGAGGGCCGTGCGACCGCCGACGACGTGCCGCCGGATACCGTCTACGGACGTATTCTGGAATTCTTTGAAGACCGTCTGGGCGCCTTGATCAAGGCGGGCGTTGCCCGCAACCGGCTGATCGTCGATCCCGGAATGGGGATGTTCCTTGGCCGTCATTCCGAGTCATCCCACGAGGTGTTGCGCCGGATCGGCGACCTCAAACAGGCCTTCGGTCTCCCCGTTCTCATTTCGGTGTCACGCAAATCGTTCTTGCGCGGCGGACGTCCCGCGGCGGAGGCGGGACCTGCGACATTGGCGGCCGAACTCTTTGCATGTCAGGCGGGAGCGGACTATATCCGCACCCACGACCCGGCCGCTCTGGCCAGTGGTCTTAAGACCTGGAATGCCATATTAACCGGTAGCACAACGTCAACTTAACACGCCGATTTATTTGGTATTATCCGGCTCGATCCAATTTCTGCGAGGGGCAATGACGCGCAAGTTTTTCGGAACCGACGGCATTCGCGGCCAAGCCAATAGCCATCCGATGACGGCCGAGATTGCCATGAAGGTCGGTATGGCCGCCGGTCGCATCTTCCGTCGCGGCGAACACCGCGGCCGCGTGGTGATCGGCAAGGACACCCGCCTCTCGGGCTACATGGTCGAGAACGCGATGGTCGCCGGCTTCACGGCCGTCGGCATGGACGTGTTCCAGTTCGGACCCTTGCCGACCCCGGCGGTGGCGATGCTGACGCGATCCCTGCGCGCCGATCTCGGTGTGATGATCTCGGCCTCGCACAATCCCTATACCGACAACGGCATCAAACTGTTCGGACCTGACGGCAACAAGCTGTCGGATGCGCGCGAAGAGCAGATTGAAGCGCTGATGCTGAACGGCCTCGAAGCGGGTCTGGCGGCGGCTTCCAAGCTCGGCCGCGCCAAGCGTATCGACGATGCGCAGGCGCGCTACATCGAGCTGGTGAAGGGCACGTTTCCCCGCCATCTGCGCCTCGACGGTTTGAGGGTCGTCATCGATTGCGCCAACGGCGCGTCCTATAAGGTTGCCCCTGCGGTGCTGTGGGAACTCGGGGCGGAGATCATTCCGCTCGGTGTCGAACCCGACGGCTTCAACATCAATCTCGAATGCGGTTCGACCGCGCCCGAGCAGATGTGCGCCAAGGTGCGCGAAGTGCGGGCCGATTTCGGTCTGGCGCTCGACGGCGATGCCGATCGCGTGGTCTTGGCCGACGAAGCCGGCCGCATCATCGACGGCGACCAGGTGCTGGCGCTGATCGCCTCGAGCTGGAAGAAATCGGAGACCCTGCACGGCGGCGGCGTGGTCGGCACGGTGATGTCGAACGTCGGCCTGGAACGCTATCTCGGCAGCCTCGACCTCAAGCTGGTGCGCGCTTCGGTGGGCGACCGCTATGTCATCGAGGAGATGAAGAAGGGCGGCTACAACGTCGGCGGCGAGCAGTCGGGCCATATCGTGCTCAACGACTTCTGCACCACCGGCGACGGCCTCATTGCCGGCCTGCAGGTGCTGGCCGCGATCGCTAAGGAAGGCAAGCCGGCCTCCGCCGCCTGCCATCTGTTCGAGCCGCTGCCGCAGGTCCTCAAGAACGTGCGCTTCAAGCACGGCGCGCCGCTCGAAAACGCCAAGGTCAAGAAGACCATCGATGACTGCCGCACCAAGCTCGACGGCAAGGGCCGCATCCTGGTGCGCAAGTCCGGCACCGAGCCGCTCATCCGCATCATGGCCGAAGGCGAAGACGAGAAGGCGATCAATTCGGTGGTCGGAGTCATTGCCGATGCCATCGCGGAAGCCTCCGCGTGAGCCTTAAGCGCCTGCTGATCATTGCCGGCTCCGACTCGTCAGGCGGCGCCGGCATTCAGGCCGACATCAAGACGGCGAGCGCCTTCGGCGTTTACGCCATGACGGCGATCACCGCGATCACGGCGCAGAACACGACCGGCGTCACCGCCGTACATGCCGTGCCGCCGGATATTGTGCGGCAGCAGATCATCGCCTGCCTCAAAGATATTGGTGCCGATGCGATCAAGACCGGCATGCTGGCCAATGCCGCGATTGTCCGTGTTGTTGCTGCGACGCTGAAAGAATACGCGCCGGATATCCCGCTGGTGGTCGATCCGGTGATGGTGGCGACGTCGGGGGCGGCACTGCTGAAGCCTGATGCGGAAAAGACCGTCATCAAGCAGCTCATCCCGCTCGCCACCCTGGTCACGCCGAACATTCCGGAGACCAAGCGGCTGACGGGGATCACCCGCACCGACCGCGTCTCCTTGCGCAAGGCGGCGGCGATCCTGCGCGATATGGGTGCGAAGGCGGCGCTGATCAAGGGCGGCCATTCAACCAAGGCGACCATCGACGACATTCTGATCTGGGAGCACGGCGAAGACAGCTACGGCTTCCCGCGGATCAAGACGCGCCACACGCACGGCACCGGCTGCACGCTGGCCTCGGGGATCGCCGCCAACCTTGCCAAAGGCCTGCCGCTTTCGATCGCGGTCGCCAAGGCGCGCGAATACGTCCAGGCCGCCATCGCCGATGCGCCAGGCTTCGGCAAAGGCCACGGTCCGCTCAATCACATGGTGCAATGGACCGGACGGCCGCTGAAGGCCGCCATCCTGCCGATGGGCGAGAAGAAGTAGTCACCACCGAAATGGATGGCCGGGTCAAAGCCCGGCCATGACGAGACGCGCGCAGTTCAATCGTTCTGCGTCGTGGCGACCATTTCCTGATCGTCCTGGGTGTCGCGTTCGATCTTGAGGAACTCGTAGTAGCCGCATTTGCCGGTCGGATAGGCGCGACAGATGTACGGGCGCGCCATGTACACGGTGCAGCGGCGTTCCTCGGTATCGAAGAAGCGGCAGATCTTGCCGAAGTGCTGGTCTGCCTTGCGGCGCATCTTGTAGGCGCCGTCCTTGGCGTCTTCCTTGCGGCCGGGCGTGACGAACTTCTTCTTGGCCTCTTCGAGGCTGATCTTGAAGTGCTTGGCCAGCCGCTTCAGGTCGCTCTCTTTGACCGGGATGATGTGATACGAGCAGCAATAGCCCGGGCACTTCGAACAATCGAACGATTTTTTCGCCATGATTCCCTGCATAACAGCGCGCCGCGCCGTTATCAATTCCGCCCATTTGCGCAATGGGAGTGTGGATTAGATCGGTCTCACCCAATTACCCGAGGAACGGGTCGTGCACCAGAATGGTGTCTTCGCGTTCGGGGCTGGTGGAGAGCAGCGCCACCGGCGCATCGATCAATTCCTCAATGCGGCGGACGTATTTGATGGCATTGGCCGGCAGTTCCGCCCACGAGCGGGCGCCGTGGGTCGATTCCTTCCAGCCCGGAATGGTCTCGTAGACCGGCTCGATGCGCGCCTGTTCCACCGCATCCGCAGGAAGATAATCGTGAACCTTGCCGTCGAGCTTGTAGCCGACGCAGACCTTGATCTCGTCAAAGCCGTCGAGCACGTCGAGCTTGGTCAGCGCGATGCCGTCGACGCCGCCGGTGACGATGGTCTGGCGCACCAGCACCGCGTCGAACCAGCCGCAACGGCGCTTGCGCCCCGTCACGGTACCGAATTCGGCGCCGCGGGTGCCGAGCTTTTCGCCGTTCTCGTTCTTCTGTTCGGTGGGGAAGGGGCCGTCGCCGACGCGGGTGGTGTAGGCCTTCACGATGCCGAGCACATAGCCGATCTGGCGCGGGCTGATGCCTGATCCGGCCGCCGCCTGTCCCGCCACCGTGTTGGACGAGGTGACGAAGGGATAAGTGCCGTGATCGACGTCGAGCAGCACAGCCTGCGCACCTTCGAACAGGATGCGCTTGCCCGCCTTACGGGCCTGATCCAGGGTGCGCCACACCGGGCCGACAAACGGCAGGATCTGTGGCGCGATCTCCTTGAGCTGCGCCAGCACGTCCTCGGCTTTGAGTTCGGTCGCGCCCATGCCGCGGCGGAGCGCGTTGTGGTGGTTGAGAAGCCGCTCGACCTTGCCCGGCAGGGTGTTGAAATCCCTGAGGTCGATGGCGCGAATGGCGCGGCGGCCGACTTTGTCTTCATAGGCCGGGCCGATGCCCCGCTTGGTGGTGCCGAGCGCCTGCACGCCCTGTTCGCGCACGGTATCAAGCTCGCGATGCAAGGGCAGGATCAGTGCGGCGTTCTCGGCCACCTGCAAATTCTCCGGCGTGACGCTGACGCCCAGCGCCTTCAGCCGTTCGATCTCGGCCGCCAGCGCCCAGGGGTCGACCACGACGCCGTTGCCGATCACCGCCTGCTTGCCTTTGCGCACCACGCCCGACGGCAACAGCGACAGTTTGTAGGTGACGCCATCGATGACGAGCGTGTGCCCGGCATTGTGACCGCCCTGGAAGCGCACGACCACATCGGCGCGTGCCGAGAGCCAGTCCACGATCTTGCCTTTGCCCTCGTCGCCCCACTGGGCGCCGATCACTGCCACATTCGCCATCGTTCCGTACCCGGATGAAAGTTTCTAGTTGTAGGCTCGCCGGAAAGGCTTGCCACGTCGAAACCGCGCGGACCGGAAGCCCACCGGGATTACACCCGGTTTGAGGCAGACTCGGAGCGGTGCGGCGAGAACGGGTTATAGCGGCTTCAACGCCTTCGCACAGCGGGTTTTTTGCCGCTTTTTTGGGCTTGATGCGGCACACGGCTTTGACGCGGCGAATGGCGCCGTTTTCGACATAGGTGACGAGATAGAGCCGATTTTGGGACTTTTCCTCAGCCAAGACCGCGTTGGCATAGGCAAGTGCGGCCCGCATGCGCTTGACGATGGCGGCGATCTCGCGCCGCCGGGCCGCCTGTTCCGGACACGGGCTCGCATGAAAGTTGCCGAGCGGCGCACCTGGACGGCGAACCCCTCGCCATTGGTTGCGGCCCCAGTTTTCAGCAACATAGTTGTTCGATTTTTCGTGAGGGGAGGGGCCCCCCCTTCCGCCGCCGACGCGATTGCGGCCCACCCGGCTTCGCTTGGCAGCTTCCGGCTTCGCGACGCCGGACAAGTCTCCTTGGCACGCGTGCCATCGCCGCCGCAAGAACGGCGGGCGTCTGGGAGGGTGCGAGGACGAGCTTCGTCATGGCCCTATTGTAAGGCCGGTTTGGCGAAGGGGGATAAGCAACGCCGATTTTTCGCACAACGCCATGACGGCCCTGACGAAATCGGGATGCCGGGGTGTGGGATAGAGGCCGGAAAATTGGGTTATGCTGGCCCCAGTGTTTCGATCGGGTGTCGTGATGCGGATGTTTCTCTTCGGGCTTTTCGCGATGACGGCGGCTGCGGCGGCGCCGGTGCAGGTCTCTGTAGATCTCGCCCGCTCCGAAGGCCCGTTCGTGCAGACGACCAACTGGTTCGGTTATGACGAAGCGAACTACACCACGATGGCGAACGGCCGCGCGCTGCTGAAGGATCTGCACGATGCCTACGCCGTGCCGGTCCATATCCGCGCCCATCATCTGTTTACGTCGGGCGACGGCACGTCGGGGATGAAATGGAGTTCGACCGGCGTCTTCAAGCTCGGGCCGGACGGCAAGCCGGTCTACAATTTCAAGATCGTCGATGCGATCTTCGATGCGTACAAAAAGGCGGGCATCACCCCGATGGTCGAACTCGGCTTCATGCCGCAGGATCTGTCGGTGCGGCCTGAGCCGTATCACATCGCTTTCGGCAAGGGCGAGGTACTGGATTCCGGCGCGCAATTTCCGCCCAAGGACTATGCCGTGTGGGGCGAGCTGGTGCGCACCTTCGTCGCTCATTTGCGCGACCGTTATGGCGCCGAGACGACGCGCACCTGGTTGTGGGAAGTGTGGAACGAGCCCGACATTCCCTATTGGCACGGCACCCGCGAAGAGTACTTCAAGCTTTACGATTACGCCGTCGCCGGGGTGCGTGCGGCGTTACCGGACGCGCGTGTCGGCGGTCCTGCCACTACCAATCCGGATTCCCAACGCGCCGGAGATTTCCTGCGGGCGTTCCTGGAGCATTGCGCCAAGGAGCCGAGTGCGGCCGACGGCCAGAAAGTGCCGCTCGATTTCATTTCGTTTCATGCCAAAGGCGCGCCCGAGGTTGCTGACGGCCGGGTCCGGATGGGGCTGGCCAACGAACTGAAGGCGATGCAGGAAGGCTTCCGTATCGTCGCGGCCTCGCCCTATGCCAAGCTGCCGATCGTACTGTCGGAGGCCGATCCGGAAGGCTGTGCCGCCTGCTCGGCCAAGCAGAACCCGGCCAATGCCTATCGCAACGGGCCTTTGTATGCGGCCTATACCGCTGCGGCGCACAAGGCGATGCTGGAACTGGCGGCGCGCGAAAAGGTCAACCTCGCCGGCATGCTGTCGTGGTCGTTCGAGTTCGAGAACACCGGCTATTTCGAGGGCTTCCGCTCGCTCGCCAGCAACGGCATCGGCAAACCGGTGCTGAATTTCTTCCGCATGGCGGGGAAGATGGAAGGCGACCGTGTTGCGGCAACGAGTGCGGCCGAACCTTCTGCCGAGACCATCATCGCCCAAGGCGTGCGCAAAGAACCGGAGATCGGCGTCTTGGCGACCGGGAAGGACCACCGCGCCGCGGTGATGCTGTGGAACTACCACGACGATGAAGCCTCTGCGCCGCCAAGTACCGCGACACTTGCCATTGCCGGGGTGCCGGCCGGGCGCGTGACGCTCTCCCAATTCCGCATCGACGACACCCACTCGAATGCCTACGCGCTGTGGCAAGCGATGGGCTCGCCACAGACCCCGGAGCCCGAGCAGTATGCGAAGCTGAAAAAGGCCAGCGGCCTGATGCCGTTTGAGACGCCGCGCGTGGTCACGGTCAAGAACGGATGGATCGTGCTGCCGTTGTCGCTGCCGCGACAGTCGGTGTCGCTGTTCCTGCTCGACTGGTAGCGGCGCTCTCCGCAGGCTCTTTGGTTCGCTCGCGTTTGCGCACCGTTTCAACGACGAGCGGTTTTCTTTCGCGCACCTTGGCAGCAAAGGCTTTGCGGGCCTTGAGGAACTCGCTCATGCGGAAGACCGCGGCGGTCGTGATGGCCTTGGCGCTGTTGCAGGCCGCGCAAGCCGCAACCGTATTTTCTTCGCTGTCACGGCCGTTGCGCGCCAGCGGAGTGACATGTTCGAGCGTCGCCCGCCGGTCGGCGTCGCGCTTATGGCGCGGGTTGAGCATCATGGGGATGCCGCAATAGGCACAGCGGTCGTTCTGGCGTTCCATATGCCGGACCAGCCAAGCCCGGTGGTCCGGGTTCAGGGTGCGTTCGCGGCTCGGCTCCATCGCGTGTGTGATCTGCGTCTTCAGCTTTTGCTGCAGACGGCCTTTGCCGGGCGGTTTTGCAATGCGCGCCATGACGCCATGATGCCGCAATCGCCGCGCGAGTCCAATGACGTTTGCACGCAACGCTTAATTTTCACGCGGCTCTGGCGTCTTCACCGGCAGAAACCGTCGCGCCAGCGTGTGATAGACGCCTTCCTTGTTGATCAGCCCGGCGCAGGAATTGGCGATCAGGGCGGCCGCCATCAGCGCCACGAGCATCGAATGATCGCCGCTCATTTCGGCGACGATGACGAAACCGGTGATCGGCGCCCGCACCACGCCAGTGAAGTAAGCGACCATGCCGAGGAGAACGATCGGCCCCGGATCGGCGTGATGAAAGAAGTGCGCGATGTCGGCACCGATGCCGGCGCCGATCGATAGTGACGGCGAAAAGATACCGCCGGGAACGCCGCTCACGGCCGACAGGGCGGTGGCGAGGAGTTTCAGCGGCGCATAATCGAGCGGTACGGTGCCGGTGTGATGCAGTACGGCTTTGGCATTCTGATAGCCGGTGCCGTAGATCATGTCGCCGCTCATCAGCCCGCAAAGCGCGACTCCGAGGCCGCAAAGCGCCGCGAACAGAACGGGATGCGTCTTGATCCAGCCGCCGATCCCGGCCGGCAGAGTGGTCGGCACCATCACCAGAATGCGGCTGAACAGGGCACCGGCGAAGCCGCCGATCACGCCGCACAGCGGCACCGCGATCCAGGCTGTTCCGATCGGCAGCGCCGCGGCAGTGGTGCCGAAATAAGTGTAGTTGCCGAGCAGGACTTGCGAGGTCAGGCCCGCCAGGATCACCGCGCCGATGATGAGGCCGCTGGTCTTGGCCTCAAAGCGGCGGCTCATTTCTTCGATCGCGAACACGATGCCGGCGAGCGGGGTATTGAAGGCCGCGGCCACGCCGGCGGCGGCGCCTGCCAGCACGAGACCGGCCTGACGGCGCGGCGACAGCCGTCCCATCAAAAACATCACTGAAGCGCCAACTTGCACGGTCGGGCCCTCGCGGCCGGTCGAGGCGCCGACCAAAAGGCCGAACAGGGTCAGAAAGATTTTTCCTACGGCGGCGCGCAGGCCGACCAGTTTGGCGCGGTCAGCCGGATCGGGAAGGGTGCGGGCGGCGATGGCCTGCGGAATGCCGGAGCCTTGGGTGTTGGGGAAGTAGCGCAGAGCTGCGTATACGGCGAGCGCAAACCCCGACGGCGTCAGCACCAGCGGGATGAACCGCGAATGGGCAATGATCTGGCGGAAAGCCGCCTGCATGGCATCGGATTCGACCGCCAAGCCGACCGCGAGCAGGCCAACCACTAAGCCGCCGCCGATGAAGGTCGCGTGCTGGCGCCAACGCAGGGAGTGCGCTTGCAGCATCCTCTGGTGACGATGCGAGGTGAAATCCAGCAATCTCAGGGCCTTCCGGCCTAATCGGGTTTCGATATCACACCGAAATCGCGTGATTGCCGGCCTTGTCTGGCCATAGGAAAGCCTTCAGCGGCCAAACTGCGCTTCAACAATTCGCGGATCGCAGCAGCGCGGCTCGGCATCCGGGTCCTGAAACGCCATGTATCCAGCGCTTCAAGTTCGCTGGCTGTCAGCATGATCTGGAGACGCTCTCCGCGGGGGGTGGTGGCCATCTGCGCCATCCTTAGTGTCTTAAGTGTCTTACTCAACAACCTCAGAGTTGTTAACATGCCTCTTCTGGTCAAATTGAGCAAGAGGTTCCGCCTGCGTCGCTGCCGCATTCCGGGGTGATGGGGCCAGCACAGCCTTAGCCCCAATGTGCTCAGTCAACGGCTTGTAACGGCTGGTAAAAAGCGCACCGTCGTGTGCCTGTAGGAGGCACGGCGGCATGATCTACGAGGTACGCTTCCGCAATCATGGCGGGCACACTTTCTCGACGACGGCGCTGACGGCCGAAGATGACCACCAGGCCATTCGTCTGGCGCGGCAGCGGTTCTGCGGCGGCGTCGGGCATTCCTATGAAATCTGGTGCAATGACCGTCTGATTTTCGGCGACCTGCTCGACGTGCGGTCGCGTGCGCAAACCGCCGGCTCGGCGCGTTTCCACTGCCAGCTTGTGCGCCAGTGTATAGAAATGGCGTTGATCACTTCCGATCTCCAGCAGCGGCGCCTGTTGATGTTTTTCGCCGAAAAAGTTCTCGGCTATTCCGCCAAGCCGCAAGGTCCGGGGCAAAAGCTTTATAAGGCGGTTCTCGGCGATCCGGATGGACATCCCATCACCGAAGTGGAATTTCCCGCAGTCAGCAGCAAGCAGGCCTTCGCCATCGCATCGATCCTGGCCGATGCCTGTTCGGAGACCTGCGAGCGGTTTGAGCTGTGGCAAGGTGAAACACTGCAAGGCAGCGCAGCAGGGGCGTTTTGCCTGCCGTCTGCCAACCAACTGCATGAGCATTCCCGCCAGGTCCTGATCGAGCGCGAAATCAGGCTGCATGAGACCTGCAAAACGATCGACGAGAGCGACCGGCTGCTCAGCAAGCTCGGCATCTGGTTTGTCGATGCCCTGTTCAGCGTCTGCGTGATGGGGCACGCCTAGGCTGGAGCAAATTCCCGCATGCCGCCCATTCCTCCGGCGCGGGCAGCAGAAAATATCAGGACGGCGAGGCAGGGCGCACGAACCGGTGCAGGATATCGGCGCGCTCCGGCCACATTGTTACGAGGCAATTTTCCGCCTTCTTCCCCGCGTCTCCGAAACCTCTTTAAGCCCTCAGGAAACCTGCGAGAATCCGCGGGAATGGAGTCGCACATCCGGGGAGGAACCATGGTCCAGCATCCTGCGGAAGTCCCGCTTCCCTCGGGTTTGTCCCTGCCCCTCGAAGTGCGCGTCCACGGACGCGGCGGCCAGGGCGGCGTCACCTGCGCCAAGCTGATCGCGGCCTTGTTCACCCAGATGGGCTGCTTCGTGCAGACCTTCGGCGACTACGGCAGCGAACGCTCCGGCGCGCCGATCCAGGCTTACACGCGGGTCGATCGCGAGCCGATCCGCAATGCCAACAAGGTCTATCGCCCCGATCAGTTGCTGGTGCTCGATGAGGGTCTGCTCCGGCCGGCGATTTTCGACGGCGTCGAGCCCGGTTCGCTCTTGCTGCTCAATTCCGCCAAGCCGATCGAGGCTTTTGCCGGGCGGTTCGACCGCTATCGCTTTGGGGTGGTCGATGCGACCGCGATTGCGCGCGAGCAGGGCATCGGCTCGGCCGCGGTGGTGATCATCAACACGACCATTCTCGGCGCTTATGCGCGGCTCTTGGGCTTGCCGGTGACGGCGCTGGAAAAAGGCTTCGCCAAACTCGGCGTGTCGGGCGATTTTGTTGCCGCCCGCCAGGCGTTCGAGAAAGTGCAGATCGCAGAGGTGCTGACGCCCGAAGCCCCGACGCCCAAAACGGCCGCGCCGGTGCCGCCGCCGGTTGCTTCCACGCTCGAACACAACAAGGATTTCCCGCCGACGGTTTTGACCGGCACCTGGTCGAACCAGACGCCCGGCTACGCCACCCATGATGCGCCGTGCAACGTCGCCTGTCCGGCGGGCAACGATGTGGTTGGTTTCGTTCAGGCGTTGAAGAAGGGCGGCCTCACTGCGGCGGCGGAGCTGTTGTTCGCGACCCAGCCGCTTCCATCCGTATGCGGACGGGTTTGTCCGGCGCCATGCATGGGGCGCTGCAATCGCGCGTTCTTCGACGGCGCTGTGAATATCCGGAGCCTCGAACGCTGGATCGGCGATCACACCGAGTTCCAGCCGGTGCGTGCCAGCGTGCCGCGGCCGATGCATGTCGCGGTGGTCGGCGGCGGTCCGGCCGGATTGAGTGCGGCCTGGAAATTGGCGCGCGAAGGCCATGCGGTAACGATCTACGAAGCGGGGCCGGCGCTCGGCGGCGTGCTGAGGAACGGTATTCCGGCGTTTCGCCTGCCCGAAGCGGCGCTGGATGGCGACTTGATGCGCATTACCGCGCTGGGCGTGAAGGTTCGCTGCGATACGCACGTCAGCAAGAACGAGCTGGTGCAGCTTGCCCGCGATCATGATGCGATGATCGTCGCCGTTGGCTTTGGTGCGCCGGTATCGCTCGGCGTTAAAGGCGAGCATCTCGCCAATATCGAACAAGGCCTCGATTTCCTCGACCGCGCCAAGCGCGAGCCGGTGACACTCACGGGTTCCGTGGTGGTGATCGGCGGCGGCAATACCGCCATCGATTGCGCCCGCACGGCGGTGCGCTGCGGCGCGTCGAGCGTGACGATTGCCTATCGCCGCGGTCGCAAGGACATGCCGGCCATTGCCGAAGAAATCCACGATGCCGAAAAGGAAGGCGTGCGCATTCAGTCGTATCGCACCCCGGTGGCGTTCGAAGGGGATGGCGCGGTGGCAACTGCGGTGCTGGCCGAAATGGAAGCCGGTCCGCCCGATGCCAGCGGCCGCCGCCGTCCGGTGGTGACCAACCGCACCGCGCCGCTCGCTGCCGATACGGTGCTGCTGGCGCTCGGGCAGAGCAACACGATGCAGCTTCCCGACGGCTGGAGCGTCAAAGACGGCCGCGCCTTCCACGGCGAGCGCGCGCTCGCGGTTTATTTCGCCGGCGATTGCGCCACCGGCGAGGGTACCGTCACGCACGCGATCGGCTCGGGCCGCAAGGCGGCGGAAGCCGTGCTCGGCGTGCATGCTCCGGCGCAGAAAACCAACGGCATGCCGGTAGCGCCGGGACAGATCCGTTTCGATCACTTCGAGGTCGCGCGTCCGCATGAGGACCGGCAGATGACGGTCAAAGTGCTGGCGGGTGACTTCACTGAGGTCAACGCCGGTCTTGCCGACGTCAGCGAGGCGGACCGTTGCTTCAGTTGCGGGCATTGCACGCTGTGCGACACCTGCATCATCTCGTGTCCGGACGGCGTTATTTTCCGCGACGGCGCGGGCTATCGCATCGATCCGCAATACTGCAAAGGCTGCGGCATGTGCGTCGCCGAATGTCCGCGCGGCGTCATGGCTATGCAGGAGAAGACCGTATGAGCCTCGAACTTCTCTCCGCCAATCACGGCGCCGCCATGGCCGCCACGCTCGCCGCGCGCGCCAATCGCAGGGGCCGCGGGTTCGTGTCGGGCGTCTATCCGATCACGCCGTCGACCGAGTGCATGGAATTCCTCTGCAATCAGAAGATCGAAAAAGGCCATGTGGTGCGGGTCGAAAGCGAGCACTCGGCCATGGGCGTGTGCATCGGCGGTGCGGCGGCAGGGGCACGGACCTTCACCGCGACTTCATCGAACGGCCTCGCTTACATGGTCGAGAACTGCATCACCGCTGCCACCATGCGTTTCCCGGTGGTTATGGCAGTTGCCAACCGCACCCTGGGTCCGCCGTGGAATATCTGGGCCGATCACGGCGACGCGCTGATCCTGCGCGATGCCGGCATCATCCAGTTCTTCTGCGCCGACAATCAGGAAGTCTTCGACAGCGTCTTGTGTGGCTTCCGCTTGGCCGAGGACAAGCGCGTGATGATGCCGGTGATGGTGTGCATGGAGGGATTCATTCTCTCGCATCGCACCGCGCAGATCGAGGTGCCGGCGCAGGACAAAGTCGATGCCTTCCTGCCGCCAACCGACGTTCCGCATCGGCTGGGAGAAATTCCGCATACGCTCGGCCAGATCGAAGTGCCGCATCAGACCGAGATGCATCGCATGCAGCACCATGCGGCGATGCTGGCGGTGCCCGCAATCTATGCGGAAATCCAGGACGAGTTCGAAAAGATTTTCGGACGCCGTCCGCCGGATATTCTGGTGCCGTACAAGACCGACGATGCCGAGACCCTGATCGTGTCGATGGGCACCATTCCGATCACTGCCGAACGCGTGGTCGATGAACTGCGCGCCCAAGGCAAGAAAGTCGGCAGTCTGCGCGTGCGCCTGTTCCGGCCGCTGCCGGTCGATGCCGTCCGCAAAATCTTTACCGGCAAGAAGCGCATCGCCGTGATTGACCGCAATATCGGTCTCGGCATGGGCGGGGTGCTGTGGCAGGATACGCGCGCCTTTGCCGATCCCGGCGCGGTGGTGCAGGATTATCTCGCCGGCATGGGCGGCGGCGACATCCGTCCCGAGCACATCGCGACGATGGTCGAGGATATCGAGGCCCGCAGCGAAAGCGGAGCGCCCAAGCTGATGGAGATGGTGTGATGAACGAACCCATCCTCGGCGGCCTCTGTCAGAGCGAACTCGATCGCGCCGAACCGATTTTCCGCAAAGGCAACACCAATTGCGGCGGCTGCGGCATGTCGATCACCCTGCAGATGCTGCGCCGCGCGGTCGGCGGCCGGCCGGTTCAGATGATCATTCCGGCCTGCTGCGGCGCGGTGGCGGGCGGCACCTTCCCGCAAGCGACCTTCGGCGTGCCGACGTTGATGACCACCTTTGCTTCGGCGGCGGCAGCGGCGTCGGGTATGGCGGCGGTGGCGCGGCTCAACAACGAGAAGACCCGCATCATCGTCTTGGCGGGCGACGGCGGCACTTTCGATATCGGCTTTGCCTGCATCAGCGCGGCGGCGGAGCGCAACGAAGACATTCTCTTCATCTGCTACGACAACGAGATCTACGGCAATACGGGTGGCCAGCGCTCGTCGGCAACGCCGCAAGGCGCAGTGACCTCGAATACGCTTGAGGGTAAGCTGGAGCAGAAGAAGGACATCCTCGCCGTGATGGCGGCGCACCGCATTCCCTATGCGGCGTCGGTAAGCTTGGCGCATGTCGAGGATACCCATCGCAAGCTGACCTATGCGCTCGAAGCCACCGGCTTCCGCTTCCTGCATGTGCTGTCGCCGTGCCCGACCGGCTGGAAATCGGAGCCGGCGCTCGGCCTCGAACTGGTGCGGCTGGCGGTGCGGTCTGGCATTTGGCCGGTCTATGAAGTGTTCGATGGCAAACGGCATGTCGTGAACATCGAACCGGATTTCTCTGATGAAGCGCTGAACATGTATCTGTCGCTGCAGCGCCGCTTCCAGAAGTCCGGGCTTACGGCGGCGGACCTTCGGCCCGCCATTGACCGCTATTGGCAAAACTTGCGCGCGCTCTCGGGCCGTATCGTCCCGGCGCGACGGGAGGGATGATCCATGCGCAAATACGTTGGCCAACGCATCCAGGCGCTACGCGAGGCGCAGGACATGAGTCTCGAACAAGTGGCGAGCCTCGCCGGTATCGATCCGGTGCGGCTGAAGGCTTATGAAGACGGCTCGGCTGTGCCTTCGATTGGCGCGGTGATCCAACTGTCGCGCGTGCTCGGCTCCAAGATGGAAGGACTTTTGCTCGGCGGCGCCACCGTGTCGGAGCAGCTCACCATCTGCCGCGCCGGCGAAGGCATGGCGGGCGATCAGGGCGACACCGAACAGAGCTACACCTATCAGTCGCTGACCCGGCCCGGCACCGAAGGCCATCGCATGGAGCCGTTCCTCTTGGCGTTCGATCCGGGCGCCGAGGCGCCGGTGCCGATCACCCATGACGGCCAGGAATTCTGTTACGTGCTGTCGGGCCTGATCGAGTTCACCTATGACGGGCGCAGCTTCATCCTGGAGCCCGGCGACAGCGTCTATCATGACGCCACCCGTCCGCATGCGTTCCATGGGCTGGGGACGACCATCTCGAAGATGCTGGCCGTGGTGAGTTCGTAAGCCACCGCGGCATTTTCTCGCCGCGGGCGGGTGCAATTCATCATACGCTATCAGTAAGCGCTGTCGTATAAGGGGCGCCGGTCACCAACAAGGTCCGCTGCCGATGAAACGCGCCGTTTGCTTTTTCCTCGCCGCTTCCGCGCTTACCACGGCGGCGTTCGCCGACGAGGCGCTGCCGCTGTATGTCGGCGGCCGTGCGGTTCCGAAAACGGTGACGGTCAAAGCCGACAGTTGGTTTGCGTCCGACACGCAAACGACCAGCTACACCTATCAATGGCCGGGCGTGTATTTCGAAGCTGCCTTCAGCGGCGATCGCGTCGCTGTCAAAGTCGATGATGCCGAGAACGATCTCTATGTCTGGGTCGACGGCGTTCATAAGCTGACGCTGACCCGTCCGGGTAAGACGACCGTAGCGCTGAACGATCTCGGCGCCGGGCGGCATGTCGTACGCCTCGAAAAGGCGAGTGAGACCCAAGGCACCACCGGCCGCTTCGAAGGCTTCACCGTGCCGGAAAAGGAAAACATCCAGCCGGCGCCGACTTATACGCGCGCGATCGAATTCATCGGCGACTCCTATACGGTCGGTTACGGCGATGTGAGCCGCGGCCAGACTTGCACCACCGAGGACGTGCGTGAAACCACCAACACCTCGCGCGCCTGGGGCCCGGCGGTCGCCAAGAACTTCAACGCTGCTTATCGCGTCAACGCATTCTCCGGCCGCGGCATCGTGCGCAACTACAACGGCATCGTGCCGGGCGATACGCTGCCCTATCTCTACAAGTTCTCGCTGTTCGATCATTCGGTGACCGCTGATGATGCCGGCTGGACGCCCGACGCGGTGATCGTCGGCCTCGGCACCAACGATTTCTCGACGACGCTGAACCCGGGCGAGAAGTGGGCGACGCGCGATGCGCTGCACGCCGATTACGTCCGCACCTATGCCGACTTCATCAAATCACTGCGGGCGAAGTATCCGAACGCCCATATCATCATGATGGCACCGGACAACAATGCCAACGAAACGGCGACCCAGATGAAAGCCGCGGCGGCTCTGGCGCAATCGGAAGGTGTGGCCGATCTCGAAACGGTGGTCTTCACCGGCCTCGACTGGATGGCCTGCCATGCACACCCGTCGCTGAAGGACGAAGTGTTGCTCACCAAACTGGTGAGCGAGCGTCTGTCGCAACTGCCGAAATTCGCGCCCGCGGTGGCGGCGCAGTAGTTTCCTAATTCAGAACATCCCTTCTATCGTCATGGCCGGGCTTGACCCGGCCATCCAGTGCCAGGCGCAAATACCAGCGCCGCTCCAGATTTCACCGCCGCCTGGATGGCCGGGTCGAACGCCCGGCCATGACGAAGTGGAGTTAATACGTCCGTCTCGCGAGGCAGGATGCGGCAATCCTGACGCTGTATCGCCGTGATCCGGGGGTGTAACGCCCCTGGCGAAGGGCTGTTGCCGTGTTCACGCTTTCCCTCGGACATCTGTTCGGATTGTTCGCCACGCTCGCTGCGTTCGTGGCGCTGGCCGTGCATGCGGCGCGCAAAGTCGGATCGGCGGAAGGCTTTTCGCTCTCCGGGCGGCGTGCCGGCACCACCATGATCGCGGGCAGCATCGCCGGCACGTCGGTCGCAGGCGCGTCCACCATCGGCACCGCCCAGATGGCGTTTTCGTTCGGCATCACGGCGTGGTGGTTCACCCTCGGGGTTGGTATCGCGCTGATCATCATGGCGCGGCTCTACGCCCAGCCGCTGCGCGCTTCGTGCCTCGAAACCTTGCCGCAATATCTCACCCAGCATTACGGCCGTGCCGCCGGATTGATCGCCAGCGCCGTCTCGTCGACCGGCATCCTGTTCAGCGCAGTGGCAAGCGCGATTTCTGGCGTGGCGCTGGTCAGCGTGTTGTTCGGATTGGCGTCGTGGCAGGCGGGCGCGATCATCGCCGCGCTGGTGATCGGCACGGTTTTTTTCGGCGGGCTCAAAGGCGCCGGTCTTGCCGGACTGCTCAAGATGGCGGCGATCGGATTGGCGCTGGCGGTGGCGGGGATTGCCGCGGTGATATTGCTCGGCCGCTTGCCGAATTTCGCGGCGACGTTTCCGCTCGATCCGTGGTTCAATCCGTTCGCGCACGGCGTTTCCGAAACCGTCGCCGACGTGGTGGCGCTGCTGGTCGGCATGATCTGCACCCAGACCTATATCCAGGCGATGTTCTCCGCCGTCGACACCAAAACCGCCGCGCGCGGGACGATGTTGGCGGCGTTGCTCTGCATTCCGGTCGGCTTGCCGTGCGTGGCGATCGGCATGGCGATGCATGTGGTGCACCCGCAAATGGCGGCGATCTACGCCCTGCCGGTGTTTCTGGTCACTGAAGTGCCATCGGTGATCGGCGGTATCGGCCTCGCCGGAATCCTGTTCTCGGTGGTAGGCTCGATCTCGGGACTGGCGCTCGGCATCGGCACCATGATCGCGGGCGATTTCGGCCGCGGGCTTTTGAAAATCCGCGATGGGCACGCGTTGTTGTGGCTCAACCGCTTCGCCGTGCTGGCGGTAACAGCGCTGGCGTTTGCGATTGCGCTCGCCAATGCCGGAAGTCAGGTGCTGGCGTGGAATTATCTCTCGATGGCGCTGCGCGGTGCCGGCGTGTTCCTGCCGATGGCGCTCGCCGTGTTCTGGCCTGGGCATTTGAAGGGGCATTGGGCCGCCGCCTCAATGGCGCTGGCGACGTTGGCGGCGGTGTGCGGACGCTTTGTCTTCCATCTGCCGCTGCATCCGCTGTTTGTCGGGCTGGCGGTCAGCGCTGTGGTGATATGCGCCGGAATGCTGCGCAAGCGCCTACGGCAGGCGTGACGCCAGTACCTTGTCGATGCGGCGCCCATCCATGTCGACGACTTCGAAACGCCAGTTCTGCGACAAGAACACTTCGCCGGTCACCGGCAGATGGCGCGCCAGCGACAGCACGAACCCGGCCGCGGTCTGGTAATCGCGACGGGCGGGCAGAGCAAAGCCGATGATGTCGGCCATCTCGTCGGCATTGAGATCGCCCGCGATCAGCCACGAACCGTCCTCGCGCCGCACCGCGCCGTGTTCGCCCGGGGCGCCGTCGTGATTGCCGGCGATCGCTTCCATCATGTTGGCGGGCGTGACCACGCCTTCGAAGTGGCCGTATTCGTCATGCACCAGCGCCATCGGCACGCTGGCGGTGCGCAATAGCGCCAGCACGTCGAGCGCATCGGCTTGATCGTACACCACCGGCGCAGGCCGGATCAGTTTTCCCATCTCGAACGGCCGGCCGCTGAGATAGGCGGCGAGGAGTTCATGAATGCGCACGACGCCTAACAACTCATCGATGTTCGGGCCGGCGGGAAGGCGCGTGAACGGCGTCGAGACCGCGATGGCGCGGATCTCTTCCGGCG
The DNA here is from genome assembly GCA_023259375.1 of Alphaproteobacteria bacterium. GTDB lineage: Bacteria > Pseudomonadota > Alphaproteobacteria > Micropepsales > Micropepsaceae > Rhizomicrobium. Next base: position 61,677 of record JAHFQC010000011.1, on the reverse strand, counting down.
CGGCGTTGGTGTCGATCCACGCGACTTCCGTGCGCGGAGTCATCACGCCGCGTGCCTGCCGGTCGCCGAGCCGCATCACGCCGGAGATCATCCGCCGCTCGTCGGCTTCGAGTACGCCTGCGCTTTCGGCTTCGGCGATCAGGGTCTTGATTTCCTCGTCGGTGGGGCCTTGGCGTTTGGATTCGCTGCGGCCGATCAGGCGCAGAACCGCAGTGCCCGATACTTCCAAGAGCCACACCAAGGGGCTCGCGATTTTCTGCAGCACGACCATCGCCGGCGCCACCTTGACCGCGACGCGTTCGGGATCGGCGAGCGCGATCTGCTTGGGCACCAGCTCGCCCGCGATCAGCGATAGATAGGTGATCCCCGCCACCACTGTGCCGACGCCCAGCGCATCGGCAGCGGCTTCGGGAAGGCCCTGCGTCATCAGCCAGGCGGTGAGTTTGAGGCCCAGCGTGGCGCCGGAAAACGCGCCCGACAACACGCCGACGAGCGTAATGCCGATCTGCACGGTGGAAAGGAACCGCCCCGGATTGTCGGCGAGTTCGAGGGCGCGGCGCGAACCGGCGATACGGCGGTCGGCAAAGCTCTTCAACCGCGCCCGGCGGGAGGAAACGATGGCCAGTTCCGACATCGCCAAGGCGCCGTTGAGAAGGATCAGAAAGGCGACGACGGCCAGTTCGAGGATAAGCATGCCGTCATTATGGCATTAGCACGCGAAAGCGTGAACTGTCTTTGTTTGGTCGCGCTTCTTGTCCGATAACCGGTCCCCACTTATCGGGAAGCGCTTAGTCCGGCGCCTTGAGCCGGTAACCGACGCCTTGTTCGGTCAGGATCAGTTTCGGTTGTTCGGGATCGGCTTCGATTTTTTGGCGCAAGGTGCGGATGTAAATCCGCAGGTACTGCACGTCGGTTTCGGTGCCCCACACTTGGTTAAGAATGAATTTGTGGGTCAGCACCTTGCCGGCATGCGCCACCAGAAGGCGCAGGATGTCGTATTCCTTCGGCGTCAGTTTCACTTCGGCGCCCGCCACCGTCACCACCCGCCGCACCAGATCAAGCGTCAGCGCATCGACCTTGAACACCGGGCGTTCGCCTTCCTGTTGCAGGCGATGGCGCAGAGCGGTGCGGATGCGGGCGAGCAGTTCCTCGATGCCGAACGGCTTGGTGACGTAATCGTCGGCGCCGAGATCGAGGGCGCGAACCTTTCCCGCTTCGTCGGCGCGAACCGACAGCACCACGATCGGCAGCGTCGCGCCGGATTCGCGCAATTTGCGGATCACTTCGAAACCGTCCATGCCGGGCATGCCGAGATCGAGCACGAGGAGATCGGGCGCCTCAGCCATGGCGGCAAGCGCGGCGGCGCCGTCTTCGGCCTCTTCGACCTGATAGCCTTGCGAGCCGAGCGATGTGCGCAGGAACCGCCGGATGGCGGGCTCGTCGTCGACCACAAGAATGCGCAAAGGTGTCATGGCGTTTCGACCGGTAAGGTGATGACGAAAACCGCGCCGCGGCGGTCGTCGCGATTGGCGGCCGTCAGCGTGCCGCCCATGGCTTCCACGAAACCGCGAGCAATGGCAAGCCCCAGGCCGGTGGAGGCGCGCTTTCGGTCCGCCGCCAGCACGCGATAAAACTTGTCGAAGATGCGTTCGAGATCGGCCGGCGGAATGCCGGGACCTTCATCGGCGATTTCGATCTTGATTACGCTGCCGTCGCGCTGTGCCCTGAGATTGACGGTGGTGTCTTCGGGCGCGTATTTGCCCGCATTGTCGAGCAGATTGAACAGCACTTGCTCGAACAGCACCGGATCGAGTTTCACCAGCGGCAGATCGGGCTCGATGGCGAGCGTCAGCTTGTGACCGGCGAGAACGCGGTTTGCGCGCGCCGCGGCGCTGCCCGCTACATCGCCGACATCGGTGAGTTCGAAATGTGGCGCCACGGCGCCCGATTCCAGCCGCGTCATGTCGAGCAGGTTGGCGATGAAACGGTTGAGCCGCTGGCCTTCCTCTTCGATGGTGGTGACGAGTTCGCGATGGCTCTCCGGATCGAGCGCACCGGCGAGGTCTTTCAGACTGGAGGCGGCGCCGAGGATCACCGCCAGCGGCGTCCTGAGATCGTGGCTGATCGAGGTGAACAACGCAGTGCGCAACTTTTCGGTCTCGGCGGCAAGGCGGCTTTTCTCGATGTCGCCGGCGAGAAGAATGCGCTCGATGGCCAGCGCGGCCTGATCGGCGAGAGCATCGAATAGACGGAGCTGATCGGGCGTCAGCAGTATGCCCGATTTGTCGCTGTCGAGGCCGATCACGCCGACGACGCCGCGCCCGGTTCGGATCGGCAGATAAAGCCGCTTGGCATCGGGCAGCGAAGCCGTGCCGCGGCCGGCCGGGGTTGCATGCTCCCACACCCAATGCGCGGCGGCCGCTTCCGCGCCGTCAAGTCTGTCTTCCGGCGGGTAGCCGGCGCGCACCGTGAGGCGTTTGTCTTCGGGTATCAGGATCACGACGCGCACCTGCAGCATCTGCGCGATCTGATACGAAGTCGCCCACAGCAAATCATCGAGCGCATAAATGCCCGCCAGCTTCTTGGAGAACTGGTAGAGGCTTTCGGTCACGGTCGCGCGCTCGCGCGCCACCAGCGCCTCCGCCCGTACCCGCGATGCCAGATTGCTGGCGATCGCCGCGACGATGCCGAACGTCACCAGCACGACGATATTTTCGGGATCGGCGATGGTGAAGGTGTGGACCGGCGGCAGGAAGAAGAAGTTGAAGGCCAGCACCGCGACGGCGCCCGAAACCAGCGACGGCCACAGCCCGTATCGCACCGCGGTCGCCAGTACCGCCAGCAGCAGCACCAGCCCGACATTGGCGACGCCGAAATAGCGCTTCAGCACAAAGCCGGCGCCAAGTGCGGCGGCGGTATAGACAAGGCTGATCGCATAAGCGCGGTAGTCGGCGTGCTGGGCCGACGGGGTAGAGTCACTCATGCGCCCATATTAGCGGGTTTACCGCGCCGTCACAGCTTATGCGGGTCCGCGACACAAGTGCCGGATTTCCGAGGATGAATAGGCACTTGCAGAGGTTGGGCCCGAAGTTGTCGGGCACCCGGAAAACACGTGTGACGATTGCTCCTTTGCGTTTAGGAACGTTCTAACCTATATATCCGTCATGCGGTCGAGAAAGTCCCCGGTGCGCGCGGTCCTCAGTGCCATTCTGGCGCTGGTGTTCTTCGTCGCCGTTTTGCCGGGGGCGATGGCCATGCCGATGCCGCAACGCGCCATGCATAGCGCCATGTCTGGCAGCGATTGCATGACGTCTTCCGCTTCGCAGTGCGATCACATGCAGCCGGTCAAAAACTCCGGCTCGCCATGCAAGAACATGCAGATCTGCGCCGGCATGCTCGGCTGCCTCGGTTTGGCCGCTGTGGTGCACGATGCCGTCACGCCGTTCGTTGCGGTGGCTGGTGAGCGCGTGCCTGTCCGGCATCAAACCCTCGTTGGCTTAACCGCTCCACCCGACGACCGTCCTCCCATCGTCTGAAACTGCGCTTCTTTTCGTAGACGCGTACGCGCGGCCGTAGCCGCTGCTTTCAAACGATATTGCCGGGCGAAGCCCCGGCTGGAGGACATCATGTATACGAAACATGCGCTTTTCGGCGCTCTTGCTGCCGTCATTCTCTCAACTTCCGCCTTTGCAGGCGCTCCCATCCACCGCATGCCCGCCGCTGCGCCCGGGACCGAGGCCGCTTATCAGCTCAAACTGGTCGGCGCGCCCGTGTCCGGCAAGCCGCTGGTCCTGGCGCTCACCGACGCCGATGGCCACGCGGTCGACGGCTCCGTCGCGATGCTTCGCCCGGCGTGGCGCGGCGTCAAAGCTTTTCCCATGATCCAAAACGTGCCCGTCGCGCTGACACGCGATGCCGCCGGCGACTTCGTCTGCGCGCACGATCATCACGCCGGTGATGTCGTCGCGTTCCGCGCGCTCGGCCCGGACGGCAAGTCCGTCCGGCTGACCGTCACAGTCAACGGCTGATTGGAACTCGACTGGGGCCGGGCAACCGGCTCCGGTTCGCTAGCGGGAAAATTGCTATGAAACGCTTACTGGGTGCTGCGTTCGCCGTCGTGGCGGCGCTTGCTATTTCGGCCTTCGCCGGATCGGGGTTGGGCTTCAAGGCTCTCGATTCGTCGGTTTCCTTCAACACAACCCGTACCATCCGCCTGCAATTGGTGGACGGTAGCGGCAAACCGGTCGCACAGACGGTCACCGGTGCGTCGGTGCGCGTCGACATGAGTCCCGATGCCATGGCCGACATGACGGCCGATGCCAAGATCGTGAAAAGCGAGGCGTCGGGCGTGGTGACGGTCCAGACCAATCTCTACGCCCCGGGACGCTGGGCGGTGATCCTCAAAGGCACCGTCGTCGGCAAGCCGGTGACGGGATCGGTCGTCGTCACGGCGACCAGGAAGAGCGCGGAGGCGGCATCGCCGCCTCCCGCCACCACTGCCGGGAAGGGCCGCAAGATTCTCTACTATCGCAATCCGATGGGTCTTGCCGACACTTCGCCGGTGCCGAAGGCGGATGCGATGGGCATGGCTTATGTGCCGGTCTATGCCGATGAGGTGCAGAAGGTGCGCGGCGCGGTGCGTCTGACGACCGAGAAAATCCAGCGCGCCGGTGTGCGCACGACGCCGGTCACGCGGTCGGCGCTCGCAAGCACCATTCGCGCCACCGGCACCGTCGCGGCGGATGAAACGCGGCAGGCGATCCTCAGCGCCCGCTTCACCGGCTTCGTCGAAAAGCTTTATGTCTCGCAGACCGGCGACGTGGTGCGCCCCGGCCAGCCGCTGATGCGGGTGTGGATCGAAAGCCCGGAGCTGTTGATCAAGGAAGCCGATTATATCGGTTCGTTGCAAAGCGGCGCCACGGCCCATGCGGCGGTCGCGGCCAATCTGCTGCGGCAATATGGGGTGGCGCAATCCGAACTCAATGCGATGGCGAAAAGCGGCGTGCCGACCCGCTCGGTCACCTTCGTGGCGCCGGCCGGCGGCACGGTGATGGAAAAGCCAGTGGTGCAGGGCATGCATTTCGCGACCGGCGATACGCTGTTCAAGACCACCGATCTGTCGCGCGTCTGGGTGCTTGCCGATGTGTCCGAGCGCGATCTCGCCGCAGCGCGCGCGGGACAGAGCGCGAGTGTCAGCTTCCGCAACGAGCCGTCGGCGTCGTTCGAAGGCAAGGTGCTGTTTGTTTATCCGCAGCTTGATCCGGCCACCCGCACCGCCAAGGTGCGTATCGCCGTGGCCAACAAAGATGGCCGCTTGCGGCTTGGTCAATATGCCGACGTGCGCATCGCCGCGCCCGCGCCCGCAATGGCGGCACTCACCATTCCGGCCTCGGCTGTGATCGATGACGGCACGCGCCAGATCGCCTTCGTCGCCAAAGGCGGCGGCGTGTTCGAACCGCGCACATTGAAACTCGGCGCCCGCGGCGGCAGCACGGTGGAAGTGAAGTCCGGTCTTACTGAAGGCGAGCAGGTGGTGACGGCGGGCAATTTCCTGATCGACTCCGAAAGCAATCTGCAAACGGCGCTGCAAACCTTCGGAGCCGGCAAATGATCGCGCGCATCATCCGCTGGTCGGCGCAGCATTGGGCGGCCGTGCTGGTCGCCACCGCTGTCGTCGTGATCGCCGGTCTGTGGGCCGTCAGCCGCATTCCGCTCGACGCTATTCCCGATCTGTCGGATACGCAGGTCATCGTCTATGCCGATTATCCCGGTCAGGCGCCGCAAGTGGTGGAGGATCAGGTTACGTTTCCGCTGACCTCGGCCCTGCTCAGCGTGCCCAAGGCCAAGACCGTGCGCGGCGTGTCGTTCTTCGGCGTGTCGTTCATCTATGTGATTTTCGACGAAGGCACTGACATCTATTGGGCGCGCTCGCGCGTGCTGGAATACCTGAACGGCGCGGCGCAAAAGCTGCCGCAAGGCGTGACGCCGAGCCTCGGGCCCGACGCGACCGGCGTTGGCTGGGTTTATGAATACGCGCTGACCGGCAACAAGCAGGATCTCGCACAGCTGCGCTCGCTGCAGGATTGGCATCTGCGTTATGCGCTGGCCAAGACCGAAGGCGTCGCCGAAGTCGCCAGCGTCGGCGGCTTCGTCAAGCAATATGCGGTGGTGGCCGATCCGAGTAAGATGCGCAGCTATGGCATCACGCTGGCGCAAATCCGTTCCGCCGTCGCCGGGGCCAATGCCGATGTCGGCGGCCGCACGCTGGAACTGTCCGAAACCGAATTCATGATCCGCGGTCGCGGCTATCTCAAATCGCAGGCCGATCTCGATCGCATCGCCTTGAAGGCGAAGGACGGCACGCCGGTCTATCTTTCCGCCGTTGCGCATATGGAAGAAGTGCCCGACGAACGCCGCGGGCTGACCGAATTGAACGGCGAAGGCGAAGTCGCCTCCGGCATCGTGGTGCAGCGCTACGGCGCCAATGCGCTGAATGTTATTCATGCCGTGAAGGCGCGGCTCGCCGAAATCACCGCCAGCCTTCCGGCGGGTGTTTCGCTGATCCCGGTCTACGACCGCTCGCAATTGATCGAACGCGCAATATCGACCTTGAAAAGTACGCTGTTCGAGGAAAGCGTCATCGTCGCGCTGGTGTGCTTTCTGTTCCTGATGCATGCGCGCAGTGCCCTGGTTGCGATTTTCACCCTGCCGGTCGGCATTCTGATCGCGTTCATTGCGATGAATGCGCTGGGACTCGGTTCCAACATCATGAGCCTCGGCGGCATCGCAATTGCCATCGGCGCCATGGTTGATGCCGCGATCGTGATGATCGAGAACGCGCACAAGCGATTGGAACGTGCCGCACCCGATGAGCCGCGCACGAAAGTGCTGATCGCGGCGGCGATCGAAGTCGGTCCGGCGCTGTTCTTCAGTCTGCTGGTCATCACCGTGTCGTTCATTCCGATCTTTGCGCTGGAAGAGCAGGAAGGGCGGCTGTTCCATCCGCTCGCCTTCACCAAATCCTTCGCCATGGCGGCGGCGGCGCTGTTGTCGGTAACGCTGGTGCCGGCCCTGATGGCGGTCTTCGTCCGCGGCAAGATCGCGCCGGAAGCCAAGAACCCGGTCAACCGGTTCCTGATCCGCGTCTATCGGCCGGTGATCGCACTGGTGCTGCGGCGTCCCTGGGCGACGATCGGCGCGGCCGCGGTGGTGCTCGCGGTCAGCATTTATCCTGTGCTGCGCACCGGCAGCGAATTCATGCCGACGCTGAACGAGGGCACGCTGCTGTACATGCCGTCGACGCTGCCGGGCCTCTCGATCACCAAGGCGGCGCAGATCCTGCAAACCCAGGACCGTATCATCAAATCATTCCCTGAAGTGGAGTCGGTGTGGGGCAAAGCGGGGCGGGCGGAAACCGCCACCGATCCGGCGCCAGTCGAAATGTTCGAAACGGTGATCAACCTCAAGCCGCAGGATCAATGGCCCGCGGGCGTGACCACCGACAAGCTGATTGCCCAGCTCGATGCGGCGCTGCAGTTCCCCGGCATCTCGAACGCCTGGACCATGCCGATCAAGGCGCGCACCGATATGCTGTCGACGGGCATCCGCACGCCGGTCGGGATCAAGATCTACGGCAAGGACCTCGCCGAAATCGAAAGTCTCGGTCGTGAAATCGAAGCGGCGGTGCATGCGGTGCCGGGCACGACCTCCGCGTATGCCGAACGCATCAACGGCGGCTACTATCTCAACATCGCGCCGGATCGCGATCAGATCGCGCGCTATGGGCTTTCCATCGACGATGTGCTGGCGACGATTTCCGGCGCGGTCGGCGCCGAAATGGTCACCACCACGGTGGAAGGGCGCGAGCGTTATGGCGTGGTGGTGCGTTATCCGCGCGATGTACGGTCCACGCCGGAAGAACTCGCCGCCAACACGCTGGTGTCGCTGCCGGACGGCGGCGCGGTGCCGCTCGGTGAAGTCGCCAAGATCAGCCGTGATCGCGGACCGACCATGGTTCGCACCGAAGATGGGCAGCTCGTCAATTACGTCTATGTCGATTTTCACAATCGCGATCTCGGCGGTTTCGTCGATGATGCCAAGCGGGCGGTGGCGGAGCGGGTGCATTTCCCGCCGGGCTATTACGTGCGCTGGAGCGGCCAGTTCGAATACATGGAACGCGCCAACCAGCGGCTGCGCATCGTGGTTCCGGCGACGCTGGGACTGATCCTGTTCCTGTTATGGCTCAACTTCCGCCGCATCTCGGATACGCTGATCGTGATGCTGTCGCTGCCGTTTGCGCTGGTCGGCGGATTCTGGCTGATGTGGCTGATGGGCTTCAACCTGTCGGTCGCGGCGGCGGTCGGATTCATCGCGCTGGCCGGTGTGGCGGCGGAAACCGGCGTGGTGATGCTGATCTATCTCAATCACGCCTGGGAAGAGGAACGGGCGAAAGCGGCGACGGAGAACCGGAGCCCGACGACGTCCGATTTGATGCGCGCGGTGATGACCGGCGCGGTCGATCGCGTACGCCCCAAGATGATGACGGTGGCAGCAATCATGGCGGGTCTGGTGCCGATCTTGTGGTCGCGTGGCACCGGCTCGGAGATCATGCAGCGCATCGCGGTGCCGATGATCGGCGGAATGGTGTCATCGACAATACTGACGCTCGCGGTGATCCCGGCGCTGTTCCTTTTGGTGCATTCCCGCCGCAAATAGAGGCACGTTCCGGCACGATATCCGTGTACGGATTATATGACAAATGACGAAAATCGGCTGAATGCCGTTCTCGTCACGACCGGTTCGTCTCGGCGGCGGACCGGGTTGTCTGCCGGACTGTCCTGCGCGTCACATTTTTTTCCGGCCCTGTTTTCGCCACCTAGGATGGAATCTGTCCGACGTGTGAGGGGAGTGGACGTCGCTTCGTGACAGCGATGTCGAATTGCATTCCGGCGGCTGGACAGAGAAACCGGGAGGGAAACTCGTGAGTACATTGAAAAATGCTAGAAGGCTCTTGCTAGCCACTGTTTCGTCGTTTGCGGTAAGCGCTGTCGTATTTCCGGCGGTCGCGCAGGAAAGCGGTGGCATCGAGACCGTCGTGGTGTCGGGCATCCGCGCCAGCTTGGAATCGGCGCAGATGATCAAGCAGAATTCCAACCAAGTCGTGGATTCGATCACGTCGACAGACATCGGCGCGCTGCCGGACCGCAACGTCGCCGAAGCGCTGCAGCGCGTGCCGGGCGTCACGCTCCAGCGTAACGACGCACCCAACGATCTCACGCGCATGGGATCGACCGGCAATTCGGTGTTCATCCGCGGCATGTCGTGGGTGCAGACCACGATGAACGGCCGCGACGAATTCTCCGCCATCAACGGCCGCACCATGAGCTTCGCCGATATTTCGGCCGATCTGCTCTCGAGTGTGGACGTCTACAAGAGCCCGACCGCCAGCATGATCGAAGGCGGCATCGGCGGCACGATCGATCTCAAGACCCGCAAGCCGTTCGACATGGACGGGTTCAAGTTCGCCATGTCGGGTGATTATACCTATGGCGACAAGTCCGATCGCGCGCTGCCGTCGGGCAATGCCCTGATCAGCGACCGCTTCAACACCGGCATCGGCGAGTTCGGCATTCTCGGCTCGATCGACTGGCAGGACCAGTTGACCCGGACTTCGGGCATCAACATCAATGCATTCGACTGCTGGACGTCGGCGGGCTGGTCGCATGCCACCGACGGCGCCAAATACGACACCTGCACGTCCAACAAGGACCATGTGATGGCGCCTCAGGGCTTTGCCTGGCGTCAGATGGACTTCCGTCAGCAGCGTCTTGCCAGCAACGTCGTCCTGCAATGGCGGCCCAGCGAGACGCTCGAGTTCACGCTGTCGGGCTTGAACACGTATGCCCACTTCACCGACATGGAGCATTATGTGAACATGTCGGTCGGCTCGACCTATGCCGACCTCGTCGCCTCGAATTCGACATACAATTCCGGCCACGATTGGACTGGCGGCGAGATGCCGCTCAGCTCGATCGATACCCGCGGCGGCGCAGGCCACAACCGCACATCCGATCTCAACCTCAACGCCAAATGGACGCCGAACGACAATCTCGAAATCACGGCGGACGTCCAATTTGTCGAGAGCAGCCGCCAGTACCTCAACAATGTGATGTACACCGGCTATCTGCCGACGATGAAGGTGAAACTCGACGTTGCCGACCAGGACAACCCGACATTCACCTTCCCGGGCGACGGCGAGGCTGCCAAGCCGTCGAACTATTTCTGGTACGCGGCCATGGACCATATGGAGTACAACGCCGCGCACTCCTACGCGAGCCGCATCGATGCGAAGTATAAGTTCGGCGGTGACGGACTGCTCGGCTTCGTCAAAAGCGTGGAAGGCGGCTTCCGGGCGCAAGAGAAGCTGTCGGTCGCGCGCCAGACCGGCTACAACTGGTCGTCGATCGATCCGATGAGCTGGGGCGCTCCGGGTTACATGCTGGACGGCTCACCGCGGCCGGGAAATTCCGGTTATACGGCGGCCGATGGCACGGTGATCCCCGCTTCGGGGGCGACGCCGGACTCGTTCAAGAAAATGAACTCCTATGCCGAGCTGTTCAGCTATCAGCGGGTTATGGGCAACAAGGTGCCGTCGCTGTGGGTTCCGAGCACGTCCATCGTGACGATGAATACCTACGACTCCACGGTACTCACCAAAGCCATCAATCCCGGCTGGAGTGTCTGGCAGAGCTATACCTATGACGTCGGCTGCAAGACGGAAGCCGTCAGCTGCATCAAGGCCTACCAGAACACCACGGTCGGCAACGCCGTGACCGGCAACACCATCAGCCCGCAGTCGATGGACACCTATGCCGGCTATGCCCAGGCCAATTTCGCCAGTGAAAACCCGTTCGGCCTCAACATCCCGATCGACGGCAATATCGGCGTTCGCTATGTCCACACCAAGCATACGGTGCAGAACGGCAAGCTGGTGATGCCGCAGGCGCCCGATGTCAAAACGCAATACAAGAGCGGCACTGGTTGCGATGATGCTCTTGGTCAGCAGTTGGATCCCACCAAGCCCGGCTCGATTGTGACGAGCTGCAACGACTATCATACGGCGATGCAGTTCTGGGGCACGTATGACAAGGCGGCGTACGCCGTGCTGCGGCCGGATCCGGTGACCACCGAATACGACAACATCCTGCCGAGCTTCAATCTGCGCGCCATGCTGTCGGACAAATTGCAGGCCCGCCTGGGATATTCCGAGTCGATGCTGCGGCCCGACTTCGGCTACACCAACAACGATGCGTCGCTGTCGTTCAATTTTGGCGACTCTACGTACGGCCAGGCGTTTGCGTTCAAGTATGCGCCGTCAGGCTACGGCGGAAACGCCAACCTTAATCCGATGCACTCGACCAATCTTGACGCCAGCCTCGAATGGTACTTCTCGCCGAGCGGCAGTATCACGATGTCGGCGTTCGGTAAGCGCATCAGCAACTACATCTATACGCAGACCCAGTCGCAGGTCATCACCAACCCCGCATCGGGCCAATCGATGGCGTTCGACTACACGACCTATGTCAACGGTACGAAGGGCGGCGTCGACGGTTGGGAAATCGCCTATCAGCAGTTCTACGATTTCCTGCCGGGCTTCTGGGGCGGCTTCGGCTTGCAGGCCAACTACACCAAGATCTTCAACTGGGGCGGCCACAACAACTCGGCCAACGTCACGGCGCCCGACGCGGTGGCCAGCGGCAACCGCATGGATCTGCCGATGGAAGGCCTGTCGAAGGACAGCTACAACTTGGCCTTGTTGTACGCCAAGTACGACATCGACTTCCGCTTGGCGTGGAACTGGCGCTCGTCGTTCATGTCGTCGTCGGCTAGCTCCGGCGAGCCGCGCGATCCGGTGTGGCTGGAGGCCTATGGCCAGCTCGATGGATCGCTCTTCTACACGCTCTACGATCACTACAAGATCGGCGTTCAGCTCACTAACATTACGGGTGAGGTCTTCTACACCGATCAGGGCTACGCCGATTACCATCCGCGCGTGAACTGGATCGAGGCCGATCGCAAGTTTGCCGTGGTTCTGCGCACGAACTTCTAAGGTTCGGCACAACACAATTCGACTGGCGAGTTGGCCCTCCCAGTTGATGCCTTGAGCCCCCGGCAGCTTTGTCGGGGGCTTTTTTTCCACGAATTGCCGCAGTGTCGCATGTTCCATGCTCACGGCTTTGTGAAGATGACCACGCAGCACGCCGTCCGCGTCGTGTGGAACGGAGGCGTCGTGTGACAGTCACGGTCTCAAAAAAAACATTTACCGGTGTGAGCGTGCGAAAAGCCGCTGCGGACGACTGGGCCGTCTGGGGGCTCAGGCCGCGACCAAGCATGCAAGCACCGAAATCATCCATCCGCGTGTGGATTATCCGCATCGTCCTGCTGCTCGTCGTTTTCTCCGGCGTGGCGCTGGTTTGCGGCACGCCAATGTTACTGCGCGGAGCATCGCTCAAGTCGCTGCTGCCGGAGTTCTTCAATTTCTGGCTCTGGGCTCTGTTGACGCCGTTTGCGATTCTTTTCGACGAGCGGCTGCCGTTTTCGGACAAGCAGATGTCCCGCCGCATGGCGGCGCACGCCCTGTTCGGAATCTTCCTCACCGTGTTCTATGTGGTGGTGGCGTCCACGGCGGCCTATTACATCGGCTTCAACGACTGGAATCTGTGGACCAGGCCGCTCAACGTCTTCGAATGGCTGGTGTGGGACTGGACGGTCTACGCCTGGATTCTCGGCGCGCTTTTGGCGCGTCGCTACTACAAGCGCTATCTTCGCGGCGAACTGAGAATGGAGCGGCTCGAGCGGCAGTTCATGCAGGCGCGGATGAATGCGCTCAGGATGCAGCTCGATCCGCATTTTCTGTTCAACGCGCTCAACACGATTTCCTCGCAGGTCGGACGCGATCCCAAACTGGCGCGCGCGATGCTCGAGCATCTCGGCGACCTGCTGCGTTTGTCGCTCGAAAGCAAGGACCGGCAGGAAGTGCCGCTGTCGGAGGAGCTGGCGTTCATGGATCACTATCTGGCGATCCAGAAGCTGCGTTTCGGCGACCGGCTCAATGTCGAAATGCGCATTGCCCCCGAAGTGAAATTCGCCTCCGTCCCGTCGCTGTTCCTGCAGCCGCTGGCCGAGAACGCGATCCGCCACGGACTGTCGGGGCGCATGGCGGCCGGCTCGCTGGAGATCGAGGCGCAGCGCAGCGGCAATTTCGTCGAGATCCGGGTTCTCGACGACGGCGTCGGTCTGCCGCCCGGCTGGCAGTTCGACAAGTGCAGCGGACTCGGCTTGTCGGTGACCCGCGAGCGCATCGCCGGTCTCTATCCTGATGGCCGCCTCGTGGTGCGGCCGCGGCGGGGAGGCGGCACCGAGGTCGTTGTTTCCCTGCCACTGCGTTTGACTGAGGAGGTTACGGATGAACGGACCGCAGCCCTTGCGTGAAATTCGCGCCCTGGTCGTCGACGATGAAGCGCCGGCACGCCAGCGTCTGCACGATTTGTTGAGCCGCGATGCGCAGATCGGCGGAATTGACGAATGCGCCAATGGTTCCGTGGCCGTGGAGATGATCAAGAACGATCGTCCCGATCTCGTTTTTCTCGATGTGCGGATGCCGGGCCTCAGCGGCTTCGACGTGGTGGAGGCGATCGGTGCCGACGCCATGCCGCTCACCATCTTCGTCACGGCCTACGACAAGCATGCCATCCGTGCCTTCGAGGCCAATGCGCTCGATTATCTTCTGAAGCCGTTCAGCGATGAACGTTTCGAAACCGCCTTGGCCCGCGTCAAGGCGCGTCTCGAAGACAAAGACCTGCGCGCGTTCGGCCGTCAGCTCCTGGAGTTGGCGTCGAAATCGAGCGTGCCCGACGAGCGCTGGGACCGGTTGGTGGTGAAATCGGGCGGAACAACGCGCTTCGTCCGCATTGCCGACATTGACTGGATCGAGGCGGCGGGCATGTATGTCAACCTGCATGTCGGCGGCAAGGAGCTGCTCTATCGCGCCGGTTTGCAGGAAATCGCCGACAAGCTCGATCCGCAGCGCTTCGTGCGCGTGCACCGCTCCGCGATCGTCAACATCGACTCGATCGTGCAGCTCGAGCCGATCTCGCACGGCGAGTTCGAGGTGGTGCTGAAGAACGGCTCCCGCTCCCGCGTCAGCCGCAACTATCGCATGGAGCTGGAGCGCCTACTCGGCCAGTCGCTCTGACCGTTCTGCCGGGGCCCGTATATGCGGCCGGGATATGCCTTGACGTCCCGTATATTTCCATATATGTAGAAATACAGAAATTGGAGACCGGAATGGCTGAAGACGCCGAATTGATCCGCTACGCCGACATGCTGGCGGCGATGGGGACGGAGCCGCGCTTGCGTATCGTGCGGCTGTTGTTGTCCGCCCATCCCGCGGGAATGGTGGTGGGCGAGATCGGCGAAGAGCTCGGCATTCCCAATTCGACGCTGTCGCATCATCTCGACAAGCTGAAGAACGAAAACCTCGTCACCGTGAAGCGCGAGGGCGTGTTCCTGCGCTACATGGCCAATAATGAGGCGTTGCAGGAGTTGCTGGCATTTCTCTACGCCGAATGCTGCACCCGCAATCGGGTTGTCGAACCGAAAAAAGTCACCTGTTGTGGAAAGGAACGCTCATGAGCGACGTCAAGGAAGCCGTTCGTACGCATTACGCCGAAGCCGCCAAGCGCGCCGACGCGGGGAAATATTCCAACAGCAGCAACGCGCAGCATTGCTGTTGCGGCAAGGACGTGAAAGTCGAGTTCTATGACATGGCCGAAACCGCCGGCTTGCCCGACAAGGCCGTGCTGGCTTCGCTCGGTTGCGGCAATCCCACGGCTCTGGCGGAATTGAAGGCGGGCGAGACGGTGCTCGATCTCGGTTCGGGCGGTGGCATCGATGTGCTGCTCTCGGCGCGTCGCGTCGGTCCCACCGGCAAAGCCTACGGTCTCGACATGACCGACGAAATGCTGAAGCTCGCCAACGAGAACAAGGAGAAGTCCGGCCTGACCAACGTCGAATTTCTCAAGGGCGAGATCGAAGTCATTCCGCTGCCGGATTCCTCGGTAGACGTGATTATTTCGAATTGCGTGATCAATCTTTCGGGCGACAAGGACAAGGTGTTTCGTGAAGCGTTCCGCGTCCTCAAGCCGGGCGGGCGGTTTGCCGTGTCCGATACGGTCGCGCGCGGCGCCATCCCCGACGAGTTGCGCAAGGATATGGAGCTGTGGGCCGGCTGTCTCGCCGGATCGCTTGCCGATGTCGAATATGAAGCCAAGCTCAAGGCGGCGGGCTTTACCGAGATCGGCATCGAGCAGACCCATACCTACACGGTCGACGACGCCAAGGAATGGTTCAAGGATCTCCGCATGACGCCGAGCCAACTGGCGCTCGCGGCCCATGCCGACGGCAAGGTGATCAGCGCTTTCATTCGCGCCACCAAGCCGGGCGGCTGCTGCGGAGGGCACTGATGAACTGTCCCGTCCACGGCTGTTGTACTGACAGCCCCGGTCTCGACGATATCGCTGTTGTCCGTAAAACCTACCTCGCGCTCGCGGCACTGTTCGGTGCCGCGAGTCTGGCGGTCGGCCTCCTCCAAATCTTCTATCACTGATAAGAGACGCAATGCCTGTCACCATCTATCACAATCCCGATTGCGGCACGTCGCGCAACACGCTCAAGTTGATCCGGCATTTCGGCATCGATCCCAAGGTGATCGAATACGTGAAGACGCCGCCGTCGCGCGACGAGCTGGTGGCGGTCCTCGCCAAGGCAGGCCTAGCGGCGCGCGAGGTGGTGCGCAAGAAGGGCACGCCTTACGCCGAGCTCGGCCTCGCAGCCGCCAGCGACGATGCCTTGCTGGATGCGATGATCGCCCATCCCATTCTGATCAATCGTCCGCTGGTGGTCACCGACGAGGCCGCGGCGCTGTGCCGTCCATCCGACGTCGTGCTGGATCTATTGCCGGTGATGACGGGCAATGATGCCTTCAAGGAGGAGGGCGTCAGCTTCCTTCGCGATGTCCCGATTGCGCCCGACAACGCCGGCCTGATTGCGGCGCTCAAGGACGAAAACCTGCCGACCGATGACCTCAGCGAGCCCAACCGGACGTTCTATGTCTACCGCACTCTCGCGGGCGCCGTTCTCGGTTATGGCGGCTATGAGCTGTACGGGCAGGACGTGTTCCTGCGCTCGGTCGTGGTGACGCCGGACGGACGCGGCAAGCGCATCGGCCGCAATCTGGTGCCGCTGTTGCTCTATCGCGCTTATCGCCAAGGTGCCCGCACGGCGTGGCTTCTCACCAATACAGCGGCGGACTTTTTCGAGAAGATCAAATTCCAGCGCCGTCCGCGCACCGAGGCGCCCGCAGCCATTCTGGAAACCCGGCAGGCGAAGTCGCTGTGCCCGTCGAGTGCCGTGCTACTGTCGAAAACCATTTCCTTCTGAGGCGCCATGTCGACCTTCGAACGCTATCTGACGGTTTGGGTGGGTTTGTGCATCGCCGCCGGCATTCTGCTCGGCCAGGTGATGCCCGGCGTGTTCCAGGTCATCGGCACCGCCGAGATCGCCCGGGTCAACCTGCCGGTGGCGGTGCTGATCTGGCTGATGATCATCCCGATGCTGCTGAGGATCGACTTCGCGGCGTTGAAGGAAGTCGGGCAGCACTGGCGCGGCATCGGCGTCACCCTGTTCATCAACTGGGCAATCAAGCCGTTTTCGATGGCGGCGCTGGGCTGGCTGTTCATCGGCACCCTGTTCCGGCCGTTGCTGCCGGCGGCGCAAATCGACAGCTACATCGCCGGATTGATCCTGCTCGCCGCCGCGCCGTGCACGGCGATGGTGTTCGTGTGGTCGAACCTCTCCAAAGGCGAGCCGCATTTCACCCTGACGCAAGTGGCGTTGAACGATCTCATCATGGTGGTGGCGTTCGCTCCCATCGTCGGCCTCTTGCTCGGCTTGTCGGCCATTACGGTGCCGTGGGACACGCTCGTCCTGTCGGTGCTGCTCTATATCGTGGTGCCTGTCATCGTCGCGCAGGTCATTCGCCGATCGCTGCTGGCGTCGGGTGGCGCGCCGGCCCTCGGTCGCGTGCTGCACACGCTGGCGCCGGTGTCGCTGGTCGCCTTACTGGCGACTCTGGTACTGCTGTTCGGTTTCCAGGGGCAGGAGATCATCGCCCAGCCGGCCGTCATCGCGCTGTTGGCAGTTCCGATCCTGATCCAGGTCTATTTCAACGCCGGCTTCGCCTATTTGTTGAACCGCGTCAGCGGCGAACAGCATTGTGTCGCCGGCCCTTCGGCACTGATCGGCGCCTCCAACTTCTTCGAGCTCGCCGTGGCGGCGGCCATCAGCCTGTTCGGCTTTCACTCCGGCGCGGCGCTCGCCACGGTGGTGGGCGTGTTGATCGAAGTGCCGGTGATGCTGTCGGTGGTCTGGGTCGTGAACCGGTCCAAGGGATGGTACGAGCGCACGGCGTGATCGTGCGCCCGACCGTTACCGTCCCGCTGTGGTGATCAGCGGCGTCACGTCCGCCTCGACGGCATGATCGATCGCAGAAGCGACTTGCGGATGCTGGTGGACATAGGACGCCAGGAAATCGTCGTTGACGAAGCGGGCGCCGACATAGACGAACGCAAACGCGGCAATATAGGCGAAGAACAGCACCGTGTTCTGGCGGGCGAAGCGGTCCACCACGCGATAGCGCAGCGCGTCGAGCAGGAACGTCGGCAACGCCAACAACCAGCCGGCATGGACGACGGCCCCCCACAACGACTCGGCCGAGGTCTGGCGCTGCATCAATCCCGAGCTTGCGACCATGAACGCCGACGCGGTGGACAGATAAACGATCACGAACGGCATCAGCCATGGCCAGTGGGAAATGTCGAATCCCATCGTGGCATGCACCGCGTTGGCGACTACGACGAAAGCCTGTCCGGACAGCGAGTCGTACAGATTGCCGAGCGAGGAGAATGGCGGGTACCAGTTCACCGGCACCAGACGAAAATACTGCAGCAGCTTGGCGAGAGCGATCGCGTTGATGCCGATGGTGGCGGCGACCCACGCCAGAGTCAGCAGGCGTGCGCGTAAGTTGCGGACCAGTGGTGCCGATGCGATGTCCCGTCCCGAGGCGGCGCGGGTGAGAAGTTCCGGCAGCGCGGTGCCGAAAGTCTGCGCCGAACGGGCGCGTCCGCTGCGGACTCGCCAGGACAGGAAAAGGCCGATCAGGAAAACGACGAGCAGGCCGCCGAAGATCGCCGGGTAATAGGTGTCGATCAAAGACGGATGCGCCGGCTGCACGGTGCCGGTGTGGGTCGTGGTTGCAGGCGGCGTGACTTTGGTGGGTGGTGTCGTGGCCGGCTGAGCCGTGGTCACAGGTGCTGTCGCGGGCTGAGTAGGCGTTGGTGTCGGCTGAGCGGGCGCCGGTGTGCTCGGTGTAGGAGCCGTGGCGGGTGGCGTAGCGGCGGGCGGTGTTGCTGCGGAAGGAGGCGGTGTGGACACTGCGGGCGCCGTTGAGACCGGCGCGGTCGCAGCGGGCGGTGTTTCGGGTGTTGCAGGCGTCGGCGAGGAATGGCTGATGGCGACGGCTACCGCGGCGCCGCCGCTCGCTACTGTGATGGTATCGGCCGGAATGGTCGATTTCGGCATTTGCGCTACCGCGCCTTCGGGGGGGAGGACCGCCGTTGTCGGTTCGTGCGAAGCGTCGGAGCCGTCGAAATAGGTCAGTTGGATGCCGGTCTCGAGATCCCGCATCACGCTGAGGATCGGCATGGCGCCGGTCTGCTCCGACACGGCATTGGGATCGAATT
Organism: Alphaproteobacteria bacterium; assembly: GCA_023259375.1. Lineage (GTDB taxonomy): Bacteria > Pseudomonadota > Alphaproteobacteria > Micropepsales > Micropepsaceae > Rhizomicrobium. The sequence continues at coordinate 42,817 of JAHFQC010000011.1, read as the reverse complement.
GGCCGTCGCGGACGTATTTGCCGCGCACGTAGTTGTTGCTGCCGCTCCATAGATAGGGCGTCGGAATGCGTTTGTAGTGATAGCCCCAGCCGTTATAGGCCTCGAGCATGTAGGCGATCTGCTCGACGCACCAATTGGAAACGCCGGTGAGATCGTCGTGCTGCAGCGCGTCGATGGCCGATTCTTCCCAGGTGAACGGCGGCTTGCCGGTCAGCGGCCGTCCGCGCGGGACATGCACCGTGCGATCGGTCAAGGGATCGCCGTTGTGCAGATGGGTGTCGAAATCGAGCCCGCTCTCCATCGAATGGATCAAGCCGATGACGAACCACGGCACATTGGTGGCCGCGGAGACTTTTTCGTAGCGCTCGCGGTTTCGCAGGATTCTCTGCGCATCGCGCTGAAAGGATCGCAGCCACGTGGGCTGCAATGCCATGTTATTCCAAAGCGCCGCGTATTCTTCGCGGATGGCCGCAAACGCCGGTGCCATCGTAGCCCCCACACCTTGTCCGCAAACTTTAGTGTGAGACGGTGACGGCGAAAAGACGAGGCGAGGACTGGCCGCGTAATTTGTTCGGTCCGCTGCATTTATGAAGCAGGCGGTTTCCGCCAGTGTCAGGGCACCGTCAAATTCGACAGAGACCCTCAACTTCGCGCTGCCGCCTCAGTTCGAAATCGCGTTGTAGCTTCTTGTTTGATCGAGTGAATCCCGCGCCGGTTGACGTTCTGATCTGCGCATTGGCGCTACCGTGGCGATAGCGCTTCTCGTTTGCAAATTGGACAAACAGACGCTGCGCATGTTTGTTGCCGGCACACGTTGCCGCCGCGACCGCCGATGAGATCGCAATTGGTGGCGTGCCTGAAGTGACATAGACTGCATGCAAAACGGGGTGCGGTAGCGCTTGGGTGGCGGCGCGACGGGGGCGACAATGGACGAGTCGAAGACGGCGGTTGCGCGCGATGTCGGCCCGCTGACCTATGTCCTTTTTCTGCTGCGTGGTCCTCTCATCGTCACTGCAGTGATGCTCGTCATCCTGCTCGATTTTCTCATCCCCGGATCGATGAAGGAGGCGTTGCGTTATTCGCTGCTCGATCAGGCGCATTGGTACCAGTTTGCGGTGATCGCCGTGGCGCTGTTGCTGGCGTGCGGCGCGGTGCGCTACAGCGGCGAGGCCATCATCGAACTGGTGGCGCCCGATCTCTTGCATGGGCCGGTCCGCCGGATCGCGCATCTGGTGCCGCGGCTGCTGGCGCTTTCGCTCGGCTTTGCCGTGGCGGTGCCGCTGGTCCAGATCATTCTTGACGGAGAAATCCTGAAGAGCAGCCTTGCCGGGGACCATGCCGCCGCGGGCGCCGTTTTCCGCGGCGTGACGGCCAGCATCGGCGTGCCGGCCAAAACCGCAGCGCAAGGCTTTGCCGCCGCCGTCGCCGGACTTTACGTTCTCATTGCTCTGTTCGTGGCCGTCATCGCGCCCGGACCACACACGCCGAAGTTCGAAACCTGCGAACCGTCGATCGTGACGCGCATGGGCCTGGCGCTTTTCCCGCTGCTGTTGGCGGCGACGTTCGCCCTTGCGGTGATGGGCAGCGCCCGACCCGGTATCAGCTACCATGCGTTGGAACGCTATTCCGCGGCCGTCATCGCACCGTTCGCGGACGCCTCCAAGGCCAACGAACAGAACCTGTTGTGGACCTGGGTGTGCGGCAGCCGCGACCCCGATCCGGGCCAATGCGACGCCGCCCGGCTCAGCCGCTATGCGCCGTACATCACCGACAACAGTCCCAGCATGCGCGATAGCGATGTCTATCCGCGCCACTTCGTCGACGCGGCCTATTCGATTGCGTATGTGCTGGCGATGCTGCTGTCGCTGTTCGCCGCCTGTTATGCCTCGCGCCTCGCGGTGGCGGCGTTTGTCGATCTCATTCTGCCCGGACTCGGCAGTGGAGGGCGTATCGCTCGTCTGATCCGGCGCATACTGCCGCCGCTCGCATCGGCCGGTCTCGGCGTCGGCGTCGCGGCGCAGCTTTATGCCGCCTATTTCCAGGCCGGTGTGGTGTTGAACCAGGCCGAAGTCATCGTCGCTGCAGGCATCATGGCCGTTTATGTCCTGATCGGCGTGCTGGCGAGTTTTGGTGCCAGCAGCCGTTTCGCCGATGCCGGATCGTGGCACGACTCTCCCAGCGTCGGACGCCGCTTCGTTCATAGCGCCCGCCGGCTCGCCGCACTCGATCCGTTCTGGCATTGGTTCATCCGCGGACTGCTGCTCCTGGGCGGCGTGATTTTCTTCGTGTTCGCCAACTTGAGCTGGGTAGGCGTGCCGCAATCGATCGGTCCGGTCGGGATCATCCTGTTGTGGGGTGCCACGTGTACCGCCGTGCTGTTCTTCCTCAGTTACATCGGACATGCCACCCATATTCCGTTCCTCACCATCATCGCCATCGCCTCGCTGGCGTTCGCCGGCTTCAACATCAATGAAAATCACGGCATCCGCCTGGTGGAGAATGCGGCGGTCGCAAAGACCACCACGGCGAAAATGGATTTCGCCGGCATCGTCGACAAAGGGCAGACGCTCGAACTGGTGAAGTGGATCGCCTCGCGCAACGATCTCGACCGCTATGCCCAACCCGGCCAGCATTACCCGGTCTTCCTCGTCGCTACTGAGGGCGGCGGCGCCCGTGCCGCGTATTTCACCGCCACGGTTCTGGCAGCGTTGCAGGAGCGTTGTCCGGCGTTCGCCCAGCATGCGCTCGCGATCAGTGGCGTGTCGGGCGGCAGCCTTGGAGCGAGCGTGTTCGCTGCGCTCGCTTCCGGTGGAGCCAGCCGTGACGCCAATCCGCAATGCCGGCTGGCGGGCGCCGATGTTGCCGTCATGGATAAGAGTCAGCGCAAGCTTGTCCTCAAGGCGCGCGAGACTTTGTCGGCCGATCTGCTGTCGCCGCTCCTAGGCGCCATGCTCTTCCCCGATGCGCTGCAACGTATGCTGCCGTTCCCGATCCCGGAGTTCGATCGCGCCCGCGCTCTCGAATATGCGGTCGAAAAGTCGTGGAAGGACGCGTCCGTTCACTGGGGCGGTGCCAATGCGCCCGATCAGGATGTTTTCGCCCACGCCGCCGAGGACCTCTATACGCCGCACAATGCGGTGCCGAACCTGATCCTCAATTCGACCGAAACCGGCAGCGGCGCCAATGTGCCGTTGCTGACGGCCAGCCTGTCGGATCCGCAGCTCACCGGGCGGGCGCAGATCGACGACGGCAACATCAACTGTGGCAAGGATTGGCGCGAGAGCCGCGGCGCCTGCGTGCTGCTGTCGCCGTCGCCGCCTTCAATCAAGCCCGGCAAGGACAGTTTTGCGCCGATTCCGCTCAGTTCCGCAGCGATCGTCAGTGCCCGCTTCCCGTTCCTCACGCCGGCGGCCACGTTCGTCGATCCGCGCACCGGCGAGCCGCTGCTCAGTTACGACGGCCATTTCGTCGACGGCGGTTATTTCGAGAACTCCGGCACCTTCATGCTGTCGCGCCTGTTGCACAATCTCGTCAGCGAGCAGATGTGCCTCAAGGATGCGGCGTGCCCGATGGATCTTGCCGACGTGAACGACAAAGCCAGGCTGGATAAAGCGGTCGCGGTCGCCCGCAACGCGGTCTTTGTCGTGATCATCATCCAGTCGGAGCCGTGTACGCGCCGGGTACAGGGGCTGGCGTGCGAGGAAGCGCAGATCCGGGCTTCCGGCGCCTGGAGCGAACTGTTGTCGCCGGTCAAAGCCCTGTTGTCGACGCGCGATGCTCGCGCCAATTACACCTCGGAAGCGCTGCGCACCACCACGGCCTTGATCGAAGAGTTGAACGCGGGACCTGACGGCGCTGGCGACGACGTAAGTTGCACCGGGATCGTTTGTGCGGTGACACTGCGCTTCTTCAACAAGACCAACACCGATGTGCCACTGACTTGGGTGCTGTCGGATGCCTCGCGCCGCTACATCGATGAGGCGGTGGACGGTATGGAAGCCGCCGATGTCACCACCATCCCCGCCGCCAGCTATACCCACGCGCTCGATCCGCTGGACGAGAACCGGGTGCTGGGCTCGTACCGACGCGTGCTCTGCCTGCTCGCCGCCAATGGCAAGGCGTGCCAACCGCGGCCGTGGTAAGGTTCAAAACGCGGCTTTGTAGGTGCCGGGTGCGCACATAGGCTGATTGGTCTTGATCAGGCGGCGCCCGTCGTCGAACAGCACCTGAATGTCGAAGCGCTCGCACTTTCCGGCGAGCGGCATCGCCACCCGTTCGTTGAAGCCGAGCGGTCCGCGCTGTGCCAGCGGCACCCACGGCGAGGGCGGCCGCTTTCCTGACGGGCGCACTTGCACGGCAATCATGGCCGAGCGCGTGCCGTTGACGATCCAGAACTGGTCGTCGGCACTGGCTGCTCCTGTCGCGAGCGCCATTGCGACCAGCATCACGATGCCTAATTTCTTCATCCCGGCCCCCATCGCCTCTGTCGATGGGGAGCCTACATCCGTTCGGTGGAATTTTGAACGCGCTGCCAAACGGCGGATGCAACGCAAAGGCATTCCGGAAGGCGTGGCTGCCGATGAGACAAAAAAAGACCCCGGCCAAATTGCTCTGGCCGAGGTCGGCTGCGAAGGCTGTGTCGAACCGCTTACGCGCGGTTCTTCCGGCGGCGCCGCAGAGCACCGGCCGCCAAGATGCCGCCGCCGACCAACGCCAGCGTCAGCGGCTCGGGGGCATCGACATAGGTGTAGGTGAAGCTCGCCTGCGCATCGGCGCTGGCGGTGGAGGCGAAATCGACGTTGGCACCGCCGTCGTGCGCCGAGGTGCCGACCGCGTTGACCGGCACCACGAGCCAGCCCAGGCCCTGGAAGAAGGCGAGATCCGATGGCGCGGTGTATTCGGCCGACGTGCTGTCGGTGGCCGTCAGCCCAGCATAGGTGTCGCCGACATTGTAGGTATGAGAGCCGACCGTGCACGGCCCGTAGACGCCATCGCACGGCGACGAGAGGCCGCCGGGCGCGGGAACGGTGCCGGGAGACTGGATGCCGGGACCGGAAATCGTCTTGGCCAAAGCCGCCGACTTGGCGATCGGCGCGCTCGATCCGTTGGCAGCGCCGTACTGCTTGGTGAAGGTGTAGGTCGCCGGATTATTCTGCGGTCCGGCATCGAGCGTGTCGCTGACATTGGCGACCGGCAGGACGACGACCAAATTCGATCCCAGGTGCATCGTGATCGTCGCGCCGAGCGAGGAATTGATCGTGCTGGCCGGGATCACGGACGGCGGCGTCGAGGTGTAGGTGATATTCCAGATCGAGCAGGTCGTGCTTGCCGCCGTGCAATGGGTGTTATGCGACCCGTTGGTCCAACCCGCGGTCGACGGTGTTGCGCCGGTCGCGGTGATGACGTTGTTGAAGGTCTTGGTGTTGGCGACCTTGAGCGAACCTTGCAGCCCACCGGTCAGGTTCACCTCAACCGACAACAGCGTGCCCAGCGCCGGGTTGAATTTCGGAATATTGAACGCCGACGACCAATCGGTCGAACTCTGCGGCAGCGATGACGTGTAGGTCGTGCTGACGATCGGATTGGCGGATGCGGCGGTGCTCAGCAACACCATGGACGAGGCGAGCAATGCCCCAACGAAAACCTTCAAACCCAGTCCCATTACCTGTTCCCCAAGAAAATGACTGGTGTCAGGAACAGCACGACTCGTGCCACTTCGAGATTCCTGACGACCTGTCAGGATGGCCGTGGAGATTCAAGGGGTTCGGGAACTTCGCGGAACCTTCGGTTCTATCACTCCCGTAATGGTGTAAACGGCAGTGACACTTTTGGGCGATGTGGGTGCGCAAGCAAGGCCGTTTGGCCGCCGGATGCCGCCACTGTGGGGAGGTCTGTTTGGTGCCCGGCAGGCAGGTGATGTTTGACAGGAATATGGCCAACACGTACGTAATACGTACGACCTGCAGGTACTCGCCCGTTACCTTCCGCTTGGTGATGTTCTCGCCCTCCGGGATTGGCGCGCGGCGGCCGCGAGAGGAGAGCGGGATGGGGACCCTTAAGCGCGTACTGGCTGGTGTGACTTCGCCGGGGGTGGTCGGAGCCGTCAAAAACCTGCGGTCCGAGCTCGGGTTGCCTTACCGGCACAGCCGGTCGGTCAGGAAGGCGGCGTTGTACAAAGGCAAACGCGGCCTCAAGGTGAATCTCGGATCGGGTTACGCGACAAAGCCCGGTTGGGTGAACGTCGACCTGAACAAGGCGGCCGATCTTGCGCTCGATCTTCGCCGGCCGATGCCGCTCGACGATGGATCGTGCAGCATCATCTACAGCGAGCATTTCCTCGAGCACCTCGAATATCCCGGCGATACGCTGGCGTTCCTGCGCGAGTGCTACCGTGTTCTCGAGCCGGGCGGCCGCTTCAGCGTCGGCGTGCCCGATACCGAGTGGTACATGCTCGACTATTGCGGGGCCGAAAACAGCGGTCGCCGCCAGGCCGGCTTTCCCGATGAAGACGTCTTCGCCATGGCCAAGCGCCTGTGGCATCCGAAATGGTGCGTCACGCGCATGGAGCATCTGCACCATCACGCCCGCCAAGGCCAGGAACACAAATTCGCTTATGACGCGGAGAGCCTCGACCATGTGCTGCGCCAGGCCGGCTTCACCGATGTGCGGCGCCGTGCGTTCGATCCGGCAATGGATTCCGAAGGGCGCGCCCTGAACACGCTCTACATGGACGCCCGCAAGCCCGGCTGACACGCGTGCTGATCGCGGTCCGCCGTCTCTTGTGAAAATGGCGCCCGTTAGGGCGCCATTTTTTACCAGTAGTAATGATGCGGTTTGTGATTGCCGAGCGGCCAAGCTGTGTCGTCGGGATCGAGGTGGCCGCTCTTGATTTTTGCCACGAGTTTCTTCGCGGTGCGGCGACGCGGGCGGCGATGAAACAGAATGTCCCAATACGCAGGCCAATTATTGAGGTCGCGTGCCTCGCTGTGGGTGTGGAGGCGGGGACCGCGGAATACTGTTCCCGGTTTGCCGCAGTGTAGCTGTTGCGAATATCCGAAGGCCTGCCGTGCCTGGTTGAGCCTTGGAGCGGGCGAAGGGAATCGAACCCTCGTATGCAGCTTGGGAAGCTCGAATTTCCTTATACGGATCAATCGCTTGTGGCGAAAACGCAGTCATAATTTATCTAATTAGAACAACTGCTTAGGTTTCTGGCGTAAAACTTTTCGAGGATGACGACCTTCTTCTATCCGAGGCGACGAGCTTAGGAGCCCCCAAACCTTCTGCTACGCCAAAAGCGGCACAAACCGTTTGAGCTTGCCGGCTGTTGTCCGATGCAGTTGATCGACTCGTTCCACCGCCACGTCGGGCTCGCCCAAGCCATAGCTCAAAAGCGCTTCCCGCAGCTTGCACCGGAGGCGTCCCTCATCGGCATTGCCCTGGCTGCGATAGCTCAAGTGGACACCGCTGGGCGTTTGCCGGATCTGGTATTCGAGGATCTGCGGCTGCTCCAAGACGGCGAGTTGTAGCGTCACTGGATGGACGACCGTCTTCCGGTACTGGAATTTCTCGAAGCCGCGTCCATGGACCTGTTTCACTTTTTTATGAATGCAGCCGCAGGCGCACGGCTTGTCATCAAGCTCGAACACGTCGTCGATATAGTACCGCAGGATGGGCAGGGCCTTGTTGTACAGATTGGTCAGGTAAATTCCCGCCGACCGCTCACCCGGCTGCACTGGTTGCCCGGTTTCATCAACGGGTTCGATGATGACTAGGTCCTCGGATATATGAAAGCCGTCGCCAAGTGGACACGGAAACGTGCCGCCCGCCTCGCTGGTCCCCCAACAGGAGAGTATGTCCGTGGCCGGCCAAGCCTCCTTGGCGAATTTCTGGCTGGATTCCGGAAAATGCTCGCCGCCGCAAGCGATGAGGAGGGGGGTGATCTTCAGATCTCCCGCCTGAGCCGCAGCAGCCAGAGCCGGGATCAGGTTGGGATAGCAGGAGAAGATGTCGGGCTGCGCGGCATTCAGCTTCGGAATGAGTTGCTCGACCGATCGCCATCCCGAAAGCATCTGTGTTTGGTTGAATGGATTCGAGAAGACCCTTCCGACGACAAAGGAGCCATGGGCCGAGAGTTCAGCACCGACAGCCGCCAGTCGGAGGCGGCGGGGCTTGTGCCCGTTGGCGAGCGGCAAGGTTGCAATATAGGTCTCCATCGACCGGCACATGCCGCCCCAATTCAATGCCAATGATGTCCAGTCGTAGACGAAGATGCCAGGGCGCCCGCCGGTCCCTCCTGACGTGAAAAGCGTGTTATCACCCCAGATGTAGAACTGATCCCGCATGTTTCTCAGGGCCGCCTCTGCTTCGGAGCGGGATGCGCCAGGCACGGTGACGATATCATCCCAATGCTCCATAAGGTCGCCCTTGGTCATGGTCGGAATCTGTGCCAGATCGGCAAGAGTTATGGCTTCCGGATCTATGCCGGCGAGTCTTTCTGCGTGCCAGGGGGACTGCGCCTTGGCATGGCGGAGCATCGATTTCAGTGCCGCTATCTGATGTTCATGGATTTTCTTGTGCGACCAGGAAAGTCGATTCACAAGTTCGGGCATGATGTTGCAGAAGTGCGCATAATGCAGCGCGCGCATGTTTTCGATGGCGATATCGAGCCGGTCCATATGAGACCCTTTCCGGTGTTGGCGATTCAGGCGCCAAAAGCAATGTCAGCGTTTGGTCGTGTATCGGTTACGGATGAGCTTCGCCGCCCGCTATCCTGCGCTGGCGTTGAGCTGCATGCTTTTCCGTCCGCGAAGTCCGCATCATTGCGCCAGCGCCAATGCCCTCAAGCGCCCGAAGCCAAGCCGATGTGGAAACGACATTGAACCTCAAGCTTGTATGGGTGGTGAGAAGGCTCAATACGGGCTCGGAAAAGACACGTCGCGATACTTCATCGAGCGAGGCGTCCGCGAGGAGAGTTACGCTGTCTCCATACAAAAGGGTGTCGGCGAGCGTTGCAAGTCCGCCGCCATCGCCAAGAAAGCCTGCGAGCACGTAAGAACCACCGGTCTCCCGCATGACGGACTGGAAATAGGGGCTTGAATAGCACGATAGCGCTCTTCGCTCGAACTTCGGGTCGATCCGCTCGGGCTCGAAGCCTGCGATCGATTGGTCGCTTCCCGGCAAAAGAGCGTGCTCGCTCCTGACATGCGCGACGCGCCATCCATGCAGGCGCGCAAAAGACAGCGCGCGGCGACAATTCTGCAGGATGGTTCCGCCGGGTGCACGTTTGAGACCTTGCGGAAGATTAGGTTTGCACATGTCGATCAGGACTAGTGTCGATATCGGAAGCGATTTTTGAAAAGCAGAACTAGCAGGCATGCAGGTCATGGTATCTACTCCCCAGAATTCGTGCGGACGCCTCGCGAGGCGGAATTTTCGAGAATGCCCTTCTCGTGCCAACGCCCCTCCGGCCTAAGTAGGTGGTATGGGTTTTCGCCAATCGCGAGCGCTCCAGAAGCGAGCTCGAGGTCGAGTGCCATCTCCACGTAGGCGACATCGGAAAAAGCGAATTGAGGCCGGTCTGGAACCGGTCGAAAGCCGAACATCGACCAGAACTTCACAAGGTCCGCGCGAGAATGGCCGTAGAGCCGGCGATAACCCTTCTCTCTGCAGAGGTCGATCCCGGCGCGAACGAGCTTGAACGAAAGTCTTGTGTTTCGAAATTCGTGGCGCACGGCGAGGCGCTCGACTTTGGCGAAAGAGCCGAAAAACCGTAACCGCAAACAGCCTGCGGGCTCGTTACCGACATAGCCGATGAGGTGGGTTGCGGCGAGGTCGTTGCCGTCGAATTCTTCTTCGTAAGGGCACTCTTGTTCGGCGATGTAGACTGCACTCCGGAGAGAGACGATACGCATCAAGTCATCAAACGAGCGCGCGACGGATACCGTCACGCGGCGTTCGTTGCTCGTGGGTTGATACCGATCGTATGTGGGGTTCATCTCCTTGCGTTCTTCGCCGCGGGGATAGTAGTAGAGCTGAGGCGCGAAATCTCCTTTCAGGGGGGCGCCTCGCGTGAATCCGAGCGTTTGGCAGATTCGGTGCCCATCGGCTGTTGCGGCCCAGGCGTAGATGCTGATACCGGCATAGCGCGGGATGCAGATCTTCTCATAGGCGAGCGGCACCGCGCCCATCAGAAACGCTGGCGCATAGATGGCCCAACAATAGATCCCGGCGGGGCGTTCGTTCTGTCGTGCCACCAGCGCCAAATCAGGGTCGGAGCGATTGAGGTTTCCGTCACCGAGCGCGCGAAGGCCTTTGGCATTGAGCATCAGGTAAGCGACTAGTCCCTCTGCCCGAGGCTCCGCGACATTGTATCGTTCTCGACTGGCGAGACCCCACAAGGCATCCGGATTGTGCGAGAGGACGCGGTTCACTGCAGAAACACTAGCAAGCCCGCGGATTTCCCGCCCAGCGGCGGCGACAACGTCGGCGACAGCTTCTCCGGTTGGCGTGAAAACGACAGTGCGCTGACCAAGTTTGGCGTCGAGTTCGTCGAGGGTGTGATTTCGGCTGATCCGGCGTTCCGCCAGATGGAAATTACTGGCAAGGCCAACTGGCTGGATGGTCATGTACCGTTGTCTCCTATCTCCGACTGTTTGATATTCGGAAACCGTAGAAGACTTATGGGGTGGCGTATGCCTAAGATTCGAGGTCGGGGTGACCCACAAATGGAACACGCCTTCGGGTTGACACCTGATTCTCGATTGCGAAGTTGGGAGGGTGCCCGCTCTCTGCTCGAAGTCGTGCGTGGTGGCAGTTTCCGCGCTGCGTCTCAGTCGATGGGCATTTCGTCCAATACTCTGCGGCGCCATATCGAAGAGTTCGAAAGAGAGATCGGTATAACGTTGCTAACTCGTCATGTTGATGGCGTTCGGCTGACCGCCGAGGGTAAGCTCATTGTTGAGACAGCCCAGCGAATGGAAACTGCCGCGCTAGACATCGCGCGCGTTCGAAACCTCGGCGTTTCGATGGAAGGCGAGGTGCGCGTCGGAATTACGGAAGGTTTGGGTACGTTCTGGGTAGCCCCACGCTTGGTGGAGTTTCGCCAAGCCTACCCATCACTCCTCATTGATGTACGGTGTGCGATGCATCCCGCAGACATCCTTCGTCTGGAGACTGATGTCGGTATCCAGATAACCAAGCCAACTACGAAGGACTTGCGAATCGTCAGGGTGGGCAGACTGCACGCGATGCTGTTTGCCGCGCCGTCCTATATCGCGATGCATGGTTGCCCGACGAGCATTTCGGAATTAGCGAAGCACCACCTCGTTCTGCAGATATCCGATCAGATCACGACGGCGGAAATGTACGCGCAACTCTTTCCTAATACGCCGCAAGTGGGAACCGTGGCGTTTCGCACGAATGTCAGCACAACCCACTATTGGATGATCGCTCGTGGCGCCGGCATTGGTGCTCTACCGACATATGCCCCCGCTATCGGTACAAAATTGGTGCCCATTGATATCCCGGAATTGAGGATCAGTCAGGACATCTGGCTTGTGTACCATGCAGATGCTGCGAGGCTTCCTCGTGTGCGGCGGTTAATCGACTGGCTCATCGCTGTGTTTTCGACCAAGCGCTATCCTTGGTTCGGAGACGAATTTATCCACCCGAACGATCTTCCTTCGCACGTTGAGGACATTCCCATTGGCGAGCTTTTCGAGGGCTTCAAGGAGTTCTTCTAGATCCCAGTCGGCGGTGATCCCTATTGGTGCTCCATAGATGGAGCGCCCCTCTCCAATTTGAGCCACTGACACAATGCGATCCCCCGCCTATCCTAAATTATGCGCACCATACAAAGACTTATTGGGTGCGTCTGAAATCCGATGCGGAGAGCTCGTCATGGATAGCATATCGCCACCAATGAAAGAGCTGATTTCCCATATCGATCAGGCCAATCAACTGGCGCGTTCCATTGGTTGGGAAAAAACTTCGTATTTACTGGGAATTGCGTGGATTGACGCCGTTGCTCGTGCCAATGAGCTTTCTGAGGAAGAACTAGAGCTCTTCTTTTTTGCACTTGAGAGTGAAGTGCGAGTTGTGGACCACGTCTCACCTCCGGAACTGCGTGTGGCTAAAAGAAAGCGCCCTGGTGCATAAGCGATCTGCCGGCACGCCCTGGCGCCGACTTTGCTTTCGCTTTCGGTTTGCCTAACTATCTCCCACATCCTGATTGCATTGCGAGTGTCGTTGGCGAGTGGGTGGAGGCGTATCCATGGGTGGCAAGCAGGTCGGAGCGATCGACATCGCCGTCGCTGCGCGAGTTCGTACACACCGTAAAGCGCTTGGACTTTCTCAAACCGACCTCGCAAAAGAACTGGGCGTAACGTTTCAGCAGATCCAGAAATACGAGAACGGTACGAACAGGATTGGGGCTGGTCGTCTCTATGAGATGGCCGACGTTCTTCAGGTCCCGGTTTATGCCCTCTATCCAGAGCGGGAAGCGACCGCCGAGGATGTCTCCGATAGAGATCTGGCGATGCAAAAGATTTCACAGATGATCGCCAGCGCGGATGGTTGGCGCTTGTGTCTAGCCTTTTCGAGAATCACAGATCCCAAGGTACGGAAAACCATTATCGCTCTAGCAGAGCAACTGTCAGAAAAAGCAGAATGAGTTCCAGCCGAACCTGCACTCGTTCCGTGCGAGATCAGGGACTTGTTCGTAAACGCTATCCGGGTTTCGGATCGTTTCCGATCACGGAGTAGAAAGCGCCGTTAAAAAGCTCGGTGTGTCCTCGCTCCGGTACATCTGGAGCGCGAGATCGTCGCCGAAGCGATCCGAGACCATCATGCCTCGGACGTCCGCACCGCGGGTTGCGAAGTCCTAGAAGAAATCGACCGGACTGGACCCTGGTCCTTTGTGTCGCCGCCTTCCAACGACGATTACCCTTATGCCTCTACCGGAAAAGGCCGAACGTAAGTTGGTGTGTTCCTGAAAATCGCACCTATTTCAGTCCTGCTGCAGCCGATATCCATAGACGCAAACCGCAAAATGCCGAACGCAGCCTCTATGGATCCCGAAGATCGCTCCTATTGCGGCACCTGTTTGATACACGCACGAAGGGAACTTACCTGATATAACCTGTACGTAACCTGTAAGGAAATTTCCGGGGCGACCGCCAAACATCAACCAGACAATGGGGCATGCAAACGCAAGTGCGATTTTCCGAAGTAGCCGCTCGGAAGGTGGGCGAGGTGTAAGGGACAGCCTCCTGTGCGAGAGACTGTATGGCGAAATCGCGACATCACGGCGCCGCCTTTTTCCGGGAGAGGTAGCGGTGTGGAGTTCGCCATAATGGGGACGGTCGAGCCCCAGCGGAGGCGGGAGCTAGTATAAGGCTCCATCACGATGCCGAAGTACGGCGCAAAAGGACGGATCAGCACACGCATCGCTTCGCGCGTATGAGTTTCGCCTTACACCTCCGCGGTTCCACTTTGGCGAGCTCTCGCGGGTCTTTCAGGGCTGCTCCGGCGGATTGATCTGCGCGCATGGAGGTGCACATCGTGCGAGGCACGCTGGGAAGCTCGCAGGCTGGAGGGGCGCGGGTCATTGGTGCTCTGGACTCCGGAACCGCCTTGACCGCCAGCGACCGCCTGGCGACGTTTGGTGCGGTATAGCTCGGTATACCTGCAGGTGAGCGATGAGCTTCTCGATTGCTGCGGAAGGTCCGTGTCGAGAATGCGCAGAGATGAGCTAGGAAGACTCTACGGCGCGATTTGATTCCAGCTTCTGCGAAACCGGAAGCGCACAAATGACCGCCGGTGACTCTCGTAGCGCTTCTGAAAGTGAATGCCATCATTCCAGAGGTGCCGGAGGTGTCGCCCCGAACGAGATCAATACAGGTACCGCGAACACGGCGGTGCTGGTCGAAGTGCAGCCGGAGGAGTTAGTGTCGGCAAACCCGATGTAGGCATTTCCGGCGGAGAGGTTCAAAACCTTGACAGCAAATCGCGTCCGCACGAAGTAAATATATAATATCTAATAACAAGTAATATTATATATTGGGGACTATATCGCTCGCTTCGCTTCGCTCTATAGTCCCGCGGATGAGAGTTTGTGTCAAGGTTTTTCTCAGTCATGAATGACATAAAATAGTTGACCTGTTGCCATTTGGCAACCATCTCCGGCAATCAGTCCATCTTCTCCCGGCGTCCCGCGGCGACCCGCTTCACTTTCCGTAGGTGGTTCTTGCTCTGCGGTCGAGTTTCAGCCTCTTTTTCCTCCGTGACCGAATAATCCACCATTCCACGCCGTTCGAACCGTGTGCGGTCACCGATACCAATCTTCGTCGTGTCGATCATCCGTGATGGCCCATATGGACCTTCCGGAGTGTCGGAGGACACTGCAAATAGCTCTGATAGCCCAGCTTTTTGCGCTTTTGTCATAGGCAACGAGTTACCTCGACGAGCCACCCTGACCGCGTCAATGATCTTCATCTCCTCCGGCGTCACAATCCGCCTTACGGTATCCAGGATTTCGGCAAATTTGGTTACGCCGCCATGCGCGTTGGTGACGTACTGCTCGAAATACAAGGCGAGGAGATAGCCCAAGTCCACGCCGAGTAGCTCCGAAAGAGGTTGGAGAACGTCGAGGGTGACTTTGGTTCGCCCGGTCTTCCACATGGAGATGATCGTGGGGTGCGCGTAGCCCAACCCAGCAGCCACCGCATCATTGGTCATGCCTAGCGCGGGTAATGTATCGATTAGAAAGTTGGCGAACGCGGTCCCCGGTCCGCTCGGGCGCTCTGCCAACTGTCTTCCGCTCGTTCGATTGGCGGGTATGGCGCTTCGCTTTCTCATGTTACCGACACAATACAGGGATCCTGAATGTAGTATGGCGGTCTCGCGCGGGCACGCAATGGTCCCGGTGAACTGTCACCTTGTTAATGATCGACACATGCCGGAAATAGTCTGTCTGCGGCGACCTTCGGTGGGCTAAGCATCATTCGAGACGGGTGTGGGCATATCGTAACAGCCGACCTCTGCGAATGCTCGCCTCTACCGCCGCACGTGCGCCCGAGACACCGCAATTCTACATCCCGTGCAATAGATCGCATTTCCCACCCGATCCCCGCATTCAAGACCACTACATTTTCCTCGCACCAACACGAGGAACGCGACGTGGACCACCCGCATTTTTCATTCCACCTGTACCAGTCCTTGCTCACGAAGGGCATCAAGCCCGTCGAACTCGCTGACGCGCTCGGCTACCGCCAACCGTACATCGTGAAGCAGTGGCTTGAAGGCGAAAGCCTTCCTCCATTGCGCGAGCTGGCCCCCATCGCTGAAGCGATGGACATGGACCCGGTCGAAATGATCGCGATCTGGATCATCGACCAATGCCCGGCGCTGGAGTCGATCCTGTGGGCGGAAGTTCTCTGGCTCCGTTGGTCGAAGGCGCCGAAGTGGGGCGATCCGCGCATTCATGCTCCTCGATTTGACCGGTTATCAGTCAGGGGCCGCCGTGATTTTCACAGATGTTAGCTTGAGCGGTACGGGATAGTCCTCCGTCCAGCGCGTCCCGCTAGTCCTACCCCTGCCGCCAAGCAATAATGGACGACCAAGAAACCGGCAAACATGATCGTGTGTTGCTTCCGCAACTTTGTTGTGGGATAATTAGCACGAATAACAGCAGGAGAGCTGCCGCGCGCATGGACCCGCGGCATCGGACGTCAGGTGAATAGCCATTTGGCAACCCGACCTGCACCCGTGGGAGGCGTTTGCCGTTTGACCCTTGGCCGAAGAAAAGCTCCTTGAAGAACCCCTCTACGTCCGGCAACGGCATGCGTACATCACTGCTTTTTGCAGGACTGTCCGCTTCCCCATCGCGGTAACGGTCCAGCCCAACTTCGCCTTCGAGGGACGGTTCAGCCGGGCTTCGCGTCCATCGTCCAGCCGTAATCAAGCCGACCGCCTCCGTGAGCTTATCAAGGAGCTGTTATACCAACTCGACCGCGCCTACACGGGCTGCGTAAAGCCCCACCACCTTCCTCCTGAGATGCGGTTCAATGGCTTCGTATTTCCGGAAGGCCTTCAAACCAACCCTCACGCTCACATCATTCTGTCGTGCCGGAACGCGATGGAGCAAACGTGGCGGTAGTGGTTTCTGCTCTGGGCACTAGACACTGCGCCCGCGAAGAATAGTCCGCACGGTCTCGAAATCGACAAGCACAACGAGGATCTCGCATGGAGCGTCCTCAGTCGGGGAGGGCGTCCGTGGATGGCGTGGAATGATCCATATGACCGTTCACTTTTCCTTCCAAGCCTATCTGATCGAACGCAGCGGCGCTTAGCACCAGCGGGCACCGCTAAGGTTCAAAAGCTTCAAACCTACAATGATGTAGAGAACGTTTTCGTCTACGACACCAAGACGTGGAAACGGGCGGCGACGGAGGTGCAGGGGGCGAAGTCCATCGATGTGAACGACTACACCTATAACTACTGGGAGCTTTGTGAACATTTCTCCCGGCTTGGCATTGACGATCCAGCACGCTGCTATCGGATGGATCCTTTCCACCCCGGCGTTTACTTGCCCAGCGTTGGCAAACGTGTTTGGCGCAGGCACGGAGGCCGGATCATCCGCTAGTTGGGAAGCCGGTATACGTCCACTGCCCGACGCGTGGGTGGGGAAGGATACGGTCCGGTGGATTATCAATAGAATACTTTAGGGACGGCAAAACCGGCCTTATTGGATTCTATTACCTAATGCCCAATGATCTGCTTCTGGGCATGGTCTTCCTCCCAAGGATTCAAAGCATGGTGTTGATGCGAAGCGAATGCGATGCCCGAAGGGCGAGCGAGCGGAGCGGCAACACCTGCTGGGCGGAGCACTTGCGGAGCCCAGCAGATTCTTCCTACCGCTGACTTCGTTCGAATACTCTCATCAATGAGCTTCCAGATGCGTCTGGAAGGGAGAACCCGTGTACTCGGTCTTCTCGGCACCAATTCCAGCTAGCGCTGACCATCTTCAATCAGGCCGAGGCAGAGCCCGAAGGGTGAGGGAGGTCTGAAGACCGTTTTTGCGAGAGCGGTGCTCTTATTTCGATGCACTCTAGGTTTTACAATCACGCGTGATTGTATTTTTTTTAGCACTGTCAGTAGGTTAGCGCGATCTCTGGGAAAGATCTAGGCTTGCTCCTTGGTTTTTTGAATGCCTAGTTGGGCTGGCGATTTGCCGAACATCGGCAAGTGATTTCGCGGGACTGGCTACCTAGCTCTGAGACCAAACCAGGAGGTACCTAAGATGATGTTTTTGAAGCCTCGAAGGGTGCCAGGATGTGAAATCAAGGAAGCGAATATGAGTTCTTCTTCGGCGAATGCACAGAATGCTCAGGCAACAGGAGGGACAGAAAACGAGGTAGGAGAGCGGCAGGCCACTTCAGATGTGCGGCTCCCGGTCTCTGAATATCGCTATGATCGACGGTCATGGCGACGTACCAATCGGACTCGCCAAATCTCGGTAAGGCTGACGCCCGAATTCGACACACATGTTCGTGAAATGTGTATTCGAGATGGTCTACTGCTGGTGGAGCTTATCGAGCACGCGATAGCTGCTTACGAACGAGAGCATGACGCTGGAAAGCGTCACAAAGGAACGCATTCTTTCAGGTTGGTATCGGCTGTCGAGAATCCTCCGGAGCCTAGTTCTGCGCGATGACCAACGGCATGCTGTACACGATTGCCGCGATTGCAGCCGGCTTCGTGGCCTATGGTCTCCACCTCAAGCATCAGCTTGAAATTGCTGAGAGACGCTAAGCGGAGGAGGCCAAGATCCAGAAGTCCCTCCCGGCGGGCAGCAATAAAGTGCGAGTTTACCGGGCGATAATCGAAAGTCGGCGAGGGCAAAGCCTTTACGTGATTTTGACCCCAGTTCGCAAAAGAGAATGATCTCCAAGTGATGTCTGCGTTTCCCACCCAATGGGCAATTGGCATCACCTATGAAACAGAACCTTCTTAATGACAATGGTCGTCCAGTCCCACGAGGACATTGACGGTAAGCTCAACTCCACCGGTATGTGCTGCTCCGCTGGACCAGTCTGCTGACTTTCAGCCAACACCATGAGTGCAAATATCTCAAGCAATACAGCTTCAAAGGAATGGCAAATCGATCCGGGTTGGATGGGTGGGTACGTCAAACAGAGTCGTTGGCATTTCTGTAGACGCCTTTGGGAGCGGTATAGAATCATCTTGGCTCCCGGCGACCATAAGGAAATAGCGCGGGATATCCGTGAAGGCCGCGCTCGGATCATACACCGCGAGGACGGTTGCAATCCCATCTATCTTGTGACGATCCCGTCTAGTGGGGCATTAGTCTTCATCGCCGCAAGTCCATCAGGGGAACTGAAAACTGCTATGCCCGTGACCGATTGGCTTGTGGGGCTGTCCCAAATCGCCTTGCGTAAATAGAAACCGGGTACTTTCTATGTGCTGGGCTATTCGGTCCTGATTCTATAAACAGAGGCACGACTGATCCCGAGCTTCTTCGCTATGGCAGAGGCACCTAGACCGTCAGACATCAACGCGGCAACCTTAACCGGGTCGATAGTGGCGGGACGGCCACGGTATTTCCCTGCTGCTTTGGCTTTTGCGATCCCCTCCAACTGGCGCTCCTTGCGAAGATCAGTCTCGAATTCTGCAAAGGCGCCAAGCAGGTGGAGCAAAAGGCGACCTTCAGCCCGGGTTGTGTCGATCGCCTGCTGGAGGACACGGAACCCAACCTCCTTTGCATTGAGCTTGTCGATGATCTGCTGAAGGTCGGAGAGAGATCGAGCCAGCCGGTCCAAACGGCAAACAATAAACACGTCGCCCTCCCGGACATAATCCAGGGCTCGCTGAAGCTCCTCACGTCCGCTCGTGGTTGTTCCCGTACGCTTCTCTCTAAAAATCTTAGTGCAACCCGCACCCACAAGCTGCTCAGATTGGATTTCGAGTGATTGCCCGGTAGTGGAAACCCGGGCGTAACCAACAACTGCCATGAGATCCTCTGTCTTTTTTGCTTCTAGACCTCCTTCAAATAGTGTCTCGAAACCGTCCCGTCGGGTCAAAAGAGACGGCTAGATTGACTCAGGTCGGTGTCTCACCGGGGTATACTTCATCGATACAGGTCGAGCCGCGAAGCGATATCGCGCAAGGCTCAGTGCAGAAAACCAATTGAAACCCATCGACGTGACCCGGTGTGGCCCGAGTGAGACGAAGTCTTAGATAGAATGAAAGAAGGTGACCCGGGTGGATCGGGTATCGGCGTAGGCCGCGGGATATCCCTTATACATATTTGCACACGTGGGGAGCGGGAGCAGGTCATCCGACACCACACCAAATAAATGTCCTTCACCGTGTCGCTTCTCTCTTTCTTTGTCAGTCATTGATGATAAAAGATTCTCCGGGTCGCGCCGCGATCCACGGATAAACAACGACGACCGCACTACCGCGCATAAGGCGGTGGATGACCCCGGCAAAAGAAGCGCGCCGGAACCATCAACAACAATATGGAGTAGAAGGACGGCACAGCGTGCCGTGCATGAATGAGTATTACGTATTCGATCTCCGATGCAGAAAAGATCAGAAATCCGCGGTTTCTTCATAGCTACTATCTGGCGGCGAGAGCGACAGCTGACTGGCTCTGCGGAGAAACGCCCAAAGCGATACGCTATCGAAAGAAAGGCGATTCCGGATCGTTCTTGGTGGAATTCGGCACCGATCTCACGTTTTTCGATCCCCTTTATGACGAATGCGGTGGGGTCACTGATGAGGATCTGGCGAAGGTGTTGAACCAAGCCTTCATTTGGGTCTCCGGTTCTGCGGCACTCTACGCGTGCCCCTATCACTGGGCTGAGTTGCCCTACGCTTACGATACGGCCTGGAACGATCTTAAGTTTGCGCGGGGAGCATTGGAGGCCGTTAGCTCGTCGGAACGCGAAATCAAATCGGTGGTATTTGCCGTTTGGGATGGCGCGCTGACGATCTTCGCGCATCCGAGAGTGCAGGCTTGTGTCGAGGAACTCGCGTTCGAAATTATGTTTCGAGAGAGGGTGAGCGATGTGTCGGGTGAGTTGACCGATCATTTTGGATCGCGCCTCGGCGATCTTCGTATGGAATCATACGATATGTCTGTTATCTCCTGGCCGGTACGGGGCATTTCAGAATTTTCTAGTCTCAATTGGGGCTCGACGATGATCGCTTCGTCGGCAAAGGGGAGGGCGCATTATGCTCGACTTCGCTAATCGCTCGGAGCTGGTGTCGCAGCAATGGGATCGCACGTGTTCCAGAAGTCCCAACTGGATTGCCGCCGGTTCGCTTCTTAAATGGTTGAGAAGAACCGAGCGCTCGCTGTTTCAACCGAACGTGTCGGGTGAGGGAGCGGGCCATGCGCGTCAACTTCAGTCAGAAAGCCGTTGAACGCGCGCTTCGTGCGGTGAAAAACATGGGCTCTGGACCGTCCCGCGTCGAAATTAGGCCCGACGGGACGATTGCCTTGTGCTTTGGTGACCAAACTATCAGCGCGGACGACGACCTCGACCGTGAGCTGGCAGAGTGGAAGCGTAGCCGTGGCGAACATTAAGCTCAAATTCGTCCACAAGGTCCGGTCGAAAGGCCGGACCTACTATTACGCTTGGCGGGGTGCAGGTGCGCCCCGTCTCAACGCCAAACCCGGCACGCCGGAGTTCATCCAAGAACTGGAACTGGCGTGGAAGAAGCGAGGCCGCCCGGATGAAAACACCCTGGCTGGTCTGGTGGTCGAATATCGCGAAAGCGACGAATACGGGAAGCTGGCGGACAGCACCAAAGCGCAATGGGTCCGCTGGCTGGATCGCATCCGGTCTGATTTCGGCAAACTCAGTTTGAGACAGTTCGAGCGTCCGACCATCCGGGCAGAGATCATCGCATGGCGATCGAAGATGAAAGCCACGCCGCGTGCTGCCGACTACGCGATACAAGTTTTCTCCCGGCTTATGTCATTTGGGGTGGAACAGGGAAAAATCGCCAGCAATCCATGCGCTGGTCTGAAGGCGCTCTATCACGCCAACCGGGCGGATAAGGTTTGGTCCGACGAGCAGCTCGAAAAGGTGCTGGCAGTTGCCTCCGAGGAGATGCGATACGCAATCCGGTTGGCGCTGCTTACCGGCCTCCGCCGCGGGGACCTCCTCAAGGTTTCCTGGAACCACGTCCACAATAATTCTATCGAACTGCACACAGCCAAGAGCCGGGGACAGCAGACCGCAACCATTCCTATCTCAGCGGAGCTTCGTGAACTTCTGGACCAAATTCCGAAGCGCTCCACAACGATCCTGACCAATTCTAGGAAGCGTGCCTGGACCGAGGATGGGTTCAATACCTCCTTCTGGCAGACCAAGAAGGATGCAGGCCTCCACGACGAGGACCTGCACTTCCACGACCTGCGGGGTACTGCGGCAACACGCTTTTATCTCGCGAACCTGGAGCTTCGGGCCATTGCCGAGATTATGGGCTGGTCGGAAAAGCGTGTGGAAGACATCATCAAGCGCTACGTGACCAAGGGCGCCCTGGTCCAGGAGCAAATCCGGATGCTGGACGAGGCGGCACGCCGCCGGAAAGCTGCCGAATAACCCCGCGCGGCCATCTGCTCGCCCATTTTTCCTCAAATTAGGTTATCACAGGCCATTGTGATTTGGGTTCCCACGGGCGCCGCAGCGAGGCTGTGGTCGTCCGGGGTCGGTTGGGTCAATGTCATCGTATTCCACGCGTCAGGTCCCCATGTTTGAGCAGACCTTCAAGAACATCGACGACGTCCTCCGGAAGGAGGCGGGCTGTACTACCGAGCTGGACTATACCGAGCAGACCTCGTGGGTCCTGTTCCTGCGCTATCTCGATAGCCTGGAGCGCGATCGCCAGACCAAGGCCAAGCTGGAGGGCAAGAAGGTCGCCTACATTCTTTCTCCGGACTACCGTTGGGGGAATTGGGCTGCGCCGAAGAACGCGAACGGCGAGATCGACCACAACAAAGCCATGACCGGCGACGACCTGATCGAGTTCGTCGACGGCAAGCTCTTCCCATATCTGCAGGGCTTCAAGGCCAAGGCGGAAAGTGCCGCCACCATCGAGTACAAGATTGGCGAGATCTTCGGCGAGATTAAGAACCGGATTACCTCTGGTTACAATCTGCGCGAGATCATCGATGCCGTCGATGCGCTGAAGTTCGGCTCTCAGGCCGAAAAGCACGAGCTTTCCCACCTCTACGAAGCCAAGATCCGCAATATGGGCAATGCCGGGCGCAATGGCGGCGAGTATTACACGCCGCGCCCGCTCATTCGCGCCATGATCCAAGTGACCGCGCCCAAGATCGGCGAACGCATCTATGACGGCGCCTGCGGTTCGGCTGGGTTCTTGTGCGAGAGCTTCGAGTATCTGAAGGCCGGTAAGCTCTCCACCAAGGATGCCCGCGTCCTCCAGGAGCGAACGTTCTACGGCAAAGAGAAGAAGTCGCTCGCCTATGTCATCGCGATCATGAACATGATCCTGCACGGCATCGAGGCGCCGAACATCCTGCACACCAACACGCTGACCGAGAACCTGGCTGACGTCCAGGAAAAGGACCGGTTCGACGTGATCCTTGCCAATCCGCCATTCGGCGGCAAGGAACGCAAGGAGGTGCAGCAGAACTTCCCGATCCGCACCGGCGAGACCGCGTTTCTGTTCCTCCAGCACTTCATCCGGATGTTGAAGGCGGGCGGGCGCGGCGCCATCGTCATCAAGAACACGTTCTTGTCGAACACCGACAACGCGTCCATCTCGCTGCGCAAGTTGCTGCTCGAAAGCTGCAACCTGCACACCGTGCTCGATTGCCCGCAAGGCACCTTCCAAGGCGCGGGCGTGAAGACGGTGGTGCTGTTTTTCGAGAAAGGCGCCCCGACACGGAAGATCTGGTACTACCAGCTCGATCCGGGCCGCAGCCTAGGCAAGACCAATCCGCTGAACGACGACGATTTGGCTGAATTCGTCCGGCTGCAGAAGACGTTTGCGGATACGCCCAAGAGCTGGTCGTTGGACGATAAATCCATCGATCAGGCGAGCTTCGATCTATCGGTCAAGAACCCGAACGGCGGCGAAGTCGTCGTCCACCGCAGCCCTGAAGCAATCCTCGACGAGATTGCCGCGTTGGATACCGAGAGCGCCGAAGTGCTGGCGAACATCAGGGCACTGCTGTGAAGCCAGGTTGGGTAAATCGCAAACTAGGCGCAGTCACCACTAAAATTGGTAGTGGCGCGACGCCTCTCGGTGGTTCTGCTGCTTACAAGCAAGAAGGTGTTGCTCTCATTCGGAGCATGAATGTCCACGACCATGGCTTTGATAATGACGGTTTGGCTCGCATAGACGACCAGCAGGCTGATGCTCTAAAGAACGTCGTCGTTGAAGCAGACGACCTGCTTTTTAATATTACGGGAGCATCAATAGCTCGCTGCTGTTTAGTTCCACAATATATTCTGCCCGCGCGGGTCAATCAGCACGTTTCGATTTTGAGGTGTCGGAAAGAACAGCTTGTCCCCCAGTTCCTCCGGTATCTACTTTGCGCTCCGCAGTACAAGGACAGATTGCTGCTGACTGGTGACGCAGGCGCCACTCGTCAGGCTATAACAAAAACGCAGCTTGAAGATTTTGTCGCTGAAATTCCGTCCTCGTTATCTGAACAGTGGCGCATCGTCGGTATTCTCGACGAGGCATTCAAGGACATCGCTGTTGCCAAGGCCAGTGACGAAAAGAACCTCCAAAACTGCCGCGCGCTTTTTAACAGCTATCTGGAAGAGACGTTTACCAGCCAAAAAGAAGAGTGGGTCGAGAAAACCTTGGGTGATGTCTGCGAATTTATTGGAGGTTCTCAACCTCCAAAATCAGTTTTTTCAAAGTCGAAAATGCCCACGAACATCCGGCTAATTCAGATTCGCGATTACAAGAGCGATAATCACATTGTCTATATTCCTCGCAGCCAAGCCAGAAGGTTTTGTAGCACGACGGATGTGATGATCGGACGTTACGGTCCGCCGCTGTTTCAGATTTTGCGCGGATTAGAGGGCGCTTATAATGTGGCGCTTATGAAAGCAGCCCCGGACGAACAACAAATCACGAAGGATTTTTTGTACTATTTCCTAAAGCACCCCAGTATCCTGCAACATGTCATCTATCACTCGGAACGAGCGGCGGGACAAATCGGGCTAACCAAGGAGACTTTGGAGCCTTATCCCATTTTCTTCCCACCATCACCGGGGGAGCAGGAGAAGGTGGTCCAAAGGATCGTCGAGATCGAGGCTGAGTGTCTGTCTCTCGAAGCCATCTACAGCCGCAAACTCGCCGCACTTGACGAATTGAAGAAATCGCTGCTGCATAAGGCGTTTGCCGGGGAGCTGTGAGGGGGCGTCCTTGAACGAGGCCGAGACACGGGCCGAACTGATCGATCCTGCGCTGAAAGACGCGGGTTGGGGCATTGTTGACGGTAGCCGGATCGCCCGGGAATACCGCATCACCCAGGGCCGCCTCGAAGGTCATGGCCGGCGCGGCAAGGCCGATATCGCTGATTACCTGCTGATCTACCGCAACACGCCGCTCGCCGTCGTGGAGGCCAAGGCCGATACAGAGCCGCTGACCAAGGGCGTCGGGCAGGCGAAAGCCTATGCCGGTAAGCTCGCCGTTCGCTTTACCTATTCGACCAACGGGAAGGGCATCTATGGCATCGACATGGAGGAGGGCACCGAAGGCGAGACGCCGCGGTTTCCGACTCCGGACGAGCTGTGGCAGCGCACCTTCGCCGTGTCCAACGCCTGGCGCGACCGCTTCGCCGCCATTCCTTATCCGGATAAGAGCGGCTCCTGGGAAATTCGGTATTATCAGGAGCTAGCGGTCAATCGCGTGCTGGAATCCATTGTAGACGGGAGTGACCGGGTTCTGCTCACCCTCGCTACCGGGACCGGCAAGACCTCTATCGCGTTCCAGATCGCCTGGAAGCTGTTTCAGGCGCGCTGGAACCTGAACGATTGGAAATCGGGCGGCGAGCCGTCCCGGCGCCCGCGCATCCTGTTCCTGGCTGATCGCAACAATCTTGCCGACCAAGCCTATAACGACTTCACCTCGTTCATGGCGTTCGCCGAAGACGCGCTGGTCCGCATCGAACCCGACGAAATCCGCAAGAAGAAGCGGGTGCCCAAGAACGGGAATGTGTTCTTCACGATCTTCCAGACCTTCATGAGCGGCCCGGAAAAGGACGGCAAGCCGTCACCTTATTTCGGCGCCTACCCGAAGGATTTCTTTGATTTCATCGTCATCGACGAATGCCATCGCGGCGGCGCCAACGACGAAAGCTCCTGGCGGGATATTCTGGAATATTTCGCGCCTGCGGTGCAGGTTGGCCTCACCGCCACGCCCAAGCGCAAGGACAACGTTGATACCTACAAGTATTTCGGCGAGCCGGTGTTCACCTATTCGCTGAAGGACGGCATAAACGACGGCTTCCTGACGCCGTTCAAGGTGCGCCAGATATCCACGACCCTCGACGACTACGTCTACACGCCGGACGATACGGTCGAGGAAGGTGAGGTCGACAAGAAGAAGCGTTATGAGGAGCGCGACTTCAACCGGGTCATCGAGATCACGGAACGCGAAGCGACGCGCGTTCGAATATTTATGGATGCTATCGATCAGCGGGAAAAGACGCTGGTTTTCTGCGCTACCCAAGACCACGCGCTCATTGTTCGCGACCTGATCAACCAGATGAAGACGAGCAAGGACCCGAACTATTGCCACCGGGTAACGGCGGATGACGGCGCGCTCGGCAACCAGCATCTGAGGGCCTTCCAGGACAATGAGAAGACCATCCCGACTATTCTGACGACCTCGCAGAAACTCTCCACCGGGGTAGATGCGCGTAACGTCCGCAATATCGTGCTGATGCGCCCGGTCAACTCCATGATCGAGTTCAAGCAGATCATCGGGCGCGGCACGCGGCTGTACGAGGGCAAGGACTATTTCACGATCTACGATTTCGTGAAGGCGCATCACCACTTCAACGACCCGGAATGGGATGGCGAGCCTTTGGAACCTGAGCCACCGCCTCCCCCACGCCCTCCTGGAGGCTTTGGAGAACCTCCGCCAGGGCCAGGCCCGAGGCCGCCCCGTCCTGGCAAGATCAAGGTCCGTTTGGGTGATGGCAAGATGCGAAACATCCAAAGCATGATGGTGACCAGCTTCTGGCACCCGGACGGCACGCCGATGTCCGCCCAGCAGTTCATGGAGACGCTGTTCGGTAAGCTGCCCGACTTCTTCAAGAACGAGGCCGAGCTACGGGCGATCTGGAGCGATCCGGACACCCGCGCCAAACTGCTTGCCGGACTGGCGGAGAAGGGCTTCGGGCACGACCAGCTCGCCGAGATGCAGAAGATCATAGACGCCGAGAAGAGCGACCTGTTCGATGTTCTTGCCCATGTCGCCTACGCCGTCCCACCGCTCACCCGGCAAGAGCGTGCCCAAGGCGCCAAGGTGATCATCACCACCCATTTCAGCACCAAGCAGCAGGTCTTCCTGGACTTCGTGCTGTCCCACTATATCGAGCAGGGCGTCGAGGAACTGGACAGCGAGAAGCTGACCCCGCTGCTCCAGCTCAAGTACAACGACTCTATCGACGACGCGGTCAACGATCTAGGCGATCCGGACGAAATCCGGGCGACATTCTGCGGATTTCAGAAGTATCTGTATCAGCCGGCGGCGTGATTACGCTGGGTTTCTCCACACAGAAGTTTTTAACGGGGGGCAGCGCTGGAGGGGGAAATGGAGATAACGGACGCCTATCAAATGCTCGGAATTGATCAAAATGCGAGCGCAGCTGATATTGATAAGGCTTATCGTAGCAGGGCAAAGCAGGTTCATCCCGACACTAGCAATAGGGATTCCAAATGCGATGACGAGAACTTCATAAAACTTACCGAGGCACGCAATACTGCGCTGGAACATATTGATCACAAGTCATTAGCGACGCTGTACAGTTCTCAATTACCGTCCTTGGTGACTGTGCTGGCAACACAAACAGCGCGCCAAGAGATGGAGACAATTAAGGCAGAGACTAAAAGGAGGGGCACGGCAAAGCTATCTCGGCTAAAGCACTTAGCCCGTGTTGCGACATTTATTTCCGGTTTTTCCGCGCTTGTTGCTGCATTCTATAGCGAAGCGGACAGAATTTTTGACATCCCAATGGGCCTGGGATTTCCAATCTCTTCAGTGAAGGATTTCCAGGCTGCAGAGCAGGGATTGTTGGACGCCCCCAAGTCTCAGAAACAAAATTCTGATAGCCCAAATGCCGTGAAGACGGCCTCAGGGACGCTTGCGCAACCGGCGGTTAGCGAAAAAGAATTCGCACTGAAAATGCAAATGGTAGAGACACTTCAACGCCAAAGTGCAAAACGCATAGCAAAGATGTTGGCCGCCTGCATTGGGTTATTCGGAGTGCTGATTGGGGTATTCTCGCTCGTCATAAAATACCGCATTGATCAGTTTGGGGTGGCAATCGAAGATTATTCCGACCGGTTGAGTTCTAGACGTGAGTGTGCTCGTGAATTCGCGTGGCTGGTCGACTTTAGGGATTTTGAGACCATTTCTCTCGATGAGTTCTGTGATCGTGCGGCGCGCAACGAGGAAATGCATTTAGATCGGCTGCGGTATTTGCGTAGGTGTTCATTTAGGGAGCTGAGGTTTTTGCGTTGGCGTTCATTTAGGGCAATTTTAGCCGATAGATTAGCCTATATAAATGTACCGCTCCGATATGGACGCCTTGATGTATCGGATCGTGCCAAACTCACCTTCAAAAAGGCAGAAGAGCACGGTCTTGTGACGGGGCTGGAACTGCGAGACGGAGAACTCGATCTAGTCTTTCGGCTAAAATTCAAGCCGAGTTCATTATCTGGACGCTCGACAGCTTAGGCTGGACACCATCGTTTCTCGGTCATCGACCCGCGAATTGAGCAGCCTATTCCTGGTACCCCCAAGAACGTCCCTGGAACGAAACTGTAAAACTCGGTGTAAAACCGGTGGGGTGATTTCAGCTAAGTGCTGGAGCGGGCGAAGGGAATCGAACCCTCGTATGCAGCTTGGGAAGCTGCCGTTCTACCATTGAACTACGCCCGCGGGCAGGACGGGCTTCTTAGCACGAGGTCCGGGCGGAACGAAACACCCCTTGTCGCCGGAGCTGGGGATAGCAACAGGGCAAAAACGGAGGCGGCGCAGAGGTGCGATAAACGCGTTTGCCGGTGGCGGGCGGGGAATCTCGTCATCGGGTTGGTCGGACGGTTCTACACGCAGGCCGATCCGCGGCCGGGCGGGTGCGATGACGCCGGACTGGCGCTCACGTGATCCCGAAATACCCCAGGTGCCAGCGCATCTCGTCCTCGGTCAGCGGAAAGTCGATGCCGCGGCGGGCTGCGAGGAGGTCGGGGCCGGACAGGCGCATCACCTGGGTCTGCAGCTTGAAGGCGACGCGCATCGAAAGGCCCGCGCGCCAGACCAGGGCAGTCGCGCCTTTGGCGGAACCGCTGTCGAGTACCCGCCGCACCGTGGCCTCGTCGGTTTTGCCGAGCACGGCGAGGGCCTTGACCACGGTCTCCTTGCGGCATTCTTCCACCGCTTCAGCAACGAAAGCTTCGTTGAGCGTGCCGGCCTTGCGGGCCGCTTCCACCACCGCGGCTTCGGCGGCCGCTTCGGTGCGGCGGCGCTCGTCCAGCTTGGATTTGAGCAGGGTCCGCGTCGGTTCGTCGAGCCCCGAACGCGCCGCCAAAGCGTCGATCAAGGCGCTGCCGACGAACGAGGCCAGCCGCCGGATGGCGCTCTTGGACAGATCGGCGCGAACCACCAGCGGGGCATGCCATTCGGCCACTTCCGCCGCCTGGCTGATGATCTTGTCGAGCGTCTTGGTGCGGATCGCCGCATCGGTATTGGCGAGCAAGGCCGCCACCGCATCGATGTCGAGGGTCGTCGCCACTGCTTCGGAGACATCGCCCGAGAGATGCTTGCGGCGCGCCACCGCCGACAGAATGCTCGACGCGCGCGTTGCCACGATGAGGCCGATCAGATCGCGATCGTCGAGCAGCGGCGAGAACTCGATCACCGGCAGCGCCACCTTGGGGTCGGCGTCGTTGGCCAGCGCCTCGATCACCGGCTTGGGCACGCAGTCGTGGATCTTGATTTCTTCGGCGAGGATGGCACGCACTTCCGACACCTCGTCGCGCGCCAGTTTTTCCAGGGTGGCGATGGTCAGGTCGCGTAAGTGCTTTTCTTCGTCGGCCAAAAGGCCGGGAAACAGGTGGCCGATCTTGCCGGCCAGTGCCTTGCGCACATTCTTGTCGATGTCGTCGGCCAGATACCAGTTGGTCTCGACCGGTGTCGCGGGATTGGCGGCAACCGCGCGCCGGGTGGCGGAGGCGCCATTCTCGGCGAGGTAATTGAGAACATCAGGACCGGCATCGGCGCGGGACGCCAAGACGTCCTGCGACTGGCGGGCATGCTGCTCCAGAAGGTGCAGGGCTTCGGCCGCCGAAAGCGGCTTGTCTGATTTGGGGCGCGACGAGTTCACGGCTTCTCCGATTCTCCTTGGCCCACTTTGACTTAGGCGTATTAAGCGCATCTGAAGGAACATGGTTGAACAAAACTTTACGGAGCGCGCCGGTAGGGCCAGTGGGTTCGGCAGTTTCGGCAAATCCGGTTTTCCGTCCACCGCACGACAACTCTTGATCGGCGACCGTCCGTCGCGTCGGTGGCCGACGAGGGCTCTTGGAAAGCCGTGTCCAGCGCGGTATAGACACCGGTGTCATAAAACGAATGCGACGGTTTACCCTGCCGTCGTGTCGCGTGCTTGACCCGTGCCGCAGAAGGGTATTGTTAGCGGTATCATGAATTTTGCCGGTCGATAGATCCCGTAAGGGAGGCCGGCCGTGCTACGCATCGGACGATTTCAGCCGCGGTCCGCCCCGACCGTGTGCGTTACGAGGAGAAAAACGGATGGCAAAAGACCGGTTGGCCGTACTGTCGGCGATCATCGGGCAGGGGGTGATCCCTGTTTTCTATCACAGCGACGTCGAGCTGTGCATCAACGTGATCCAGGCTTGCGCCAACGGCGGCGCCAAGTGCATCGAGTTCACCAACCGCGGCGATTTTGCCTGGGAAGTCTTCAAGGACGTCACCAAGCACTTCCAGAAGGCGGACCCGAGCGTGATCATGGGCGTCGGCTCGATCATCGATGCCCCGACCGCGGCTCTCTATATCGCCAACGGCGCCAACTTCGTGGTCGGCCCGCTGCTCAACGCCGAAGTCGCCAAAGTCTGCAACCGCCATTGCGTGCCTTATAGCCCGGGCTGCGGTTCGGCTTCGGAAGTGAACTACGCCCACGAACTCGGCTGCGAGATCGTCAAGGTGTTCCCCGGCTCGTGCGTCGGCGGTCCGGACTTCGTCAAGAACATCCTCGGCCCCATGCCGTGGACCAAGCTGATGCCGACCGGCGGCGTCGATCCGACCGAAGAGTCGCTGACCAAGTGGTACAAGGCCGGCATCGTGGCTTCGGGCATCGGCTCCAAGCTGATCACTTCCGATCTGTTGAAGGCCAAGGACTTCAAGGGCATTGAGAAGAAGGTCGCCGAGACCGTCGCGCTCGTGAAGAAGATCCGCGGTAAATAAGAACAGGAAAATCCAATGGCAGACGAAATCCTGAAAATCCGTTCCGCTGAAGAGTGCAAGTGGGATGTGGTGTCGCTCGGCGAAGTGATGCTGCGCCTCGACCCCGGCTTCGGCCGTATCCGCACCACCCGCCAGTTCGCGGTGTCGGAAGGCGGCGGCGAGTACAATGTGTGCCGCGCGTTCCGCAAGTGCTGGAAGATGCGCTCCTCGGTCGTCACCGCATTGCCGGAGAACGATATCGGCTGGCTCTGCGAAGACCTCATCATGCAGGGCGGCGTCGACACTTCGCACATCATCTGGCGCGAGTTCGACGGCATCGGCCGCAACACCCGCCTCGGTCTCAACTTCACCGAAAAGGGCTATGGCCCGCGCGCGGCGCTCGGCTGCAACGATCGCGGCTACACCGCCGCCTCGCAGATCAAGCCGGGTGAAGTGAACTGGGACAAGCTGTTCGGCGAAGAGGGCGTGCGCTGGTTCCACACCGGCGGCATCTTCGCGGCGCTGGCTCCGAACACGGCGGAAGTCGTGATCGAAGCGGTGAAGGCGGCCCACAAGTACGGCACCATCGTCGCCTACGACCTCAACTACCGCGGCCAGCTGTGGAAGAGCCAGGGCGGCAAGGAAGGCGCCCGCAAGATCAATCGCGAGATCGCCAAGTATGTCGACGTGATGATCGGCAACGAGGAAGACTTCACCGCTTGCCTCGGCTTTGAAGTGGAAGGCCTCGACGAGCACATCTCCAAGATCGATCCGGCCAACTTCAAGAAGATGATCGCGACCGCCGTGAAGGAATATCCGAACTTCAAGGTGGCGGCGACGACGCTGCGCAATGCCAAGACCGCTTCGGTCAATGATTGGGGCGCAGTGATCTGGGCCGGCGGCAATTTCTACGAAGCCCCGATGCGCGAGAACCTGGAAATCTACGACCGCGTCGGCGGTGGTG
The DNA here is from genome assembly GCA_023259375.1 of Alphaproteobacteria bacterium. Taxonomy (GTDB): domain Bacteria; phylum Pseudomonadota; class Alphaproteobacteria; order Micropepsales; family Micropepsaceae; genus Rhizomicrobium. The sequence goes on along the minus strand of JAHFQC010000011.1, from coordinate 11,145 downwards.
ACGGGTTTGCTTCGGGCCTCGCCTATGGCTTCATCACCGGCAAGGGCCCGCAGGCCGCCGTCGAGTACGGCGCCGCCCACGGTGCGCTGGCGATGTCGACCCCGGGCGACACCTCGATGGTCAACTACAAGGAAGTCGAAGCCGTGATGAAGGGCAAAGGCGCCCGCGTCATCCGCTAAGCATCTGAATTTGTTAGTTATAGAGGGCGCGCGAGCAACGGTTCGCGCGCCTTTTCTTTTACGCCAAATATCTTTGAAATGGATATGGTCCGCGGGACTCTGGAAAATCCATTTGTCAATAAAAACATTGACCAAACCAACTGTTAAACAGGTTATGTTCTTGCACGGCTTAAATCCATCAAGTTGATGGCGGCAGAAACTTGACGGAACCAAGTGCGGGAGCTATATAGCGGAGCATGAGCGATCCAACGCTAGAACTGGTGCGCGCCCGTCGCGCCGAAATCGGCCGCATTAGGGAATCTCTGGATGCGGAAGAGCGTGATCTCGAAATCACCGAGCGCACGCTAATGCGGCTCGCCGTCAAGACGACGATGACGTCTAGCGGAACGAAGAGTGGCGTCGACCAAGATCACAAGGCCAAACCCGTTTTGAACCTTGAGCCTCCGGCGCAACTATCATCGCAAAAGTCCCTGATAACCACAGCTTTGCAGAACGCGCCTGAGGCATGGTTTGAATCCAGCGACCAACTGCACGCCTTTATTGCGAGCGTGTTCAACGTAGAAATTCCGAAGTCGAGTTTCCTGCCGTATCTGTCCGACCTCAAAAAGCGCGAAGTCATCGTCCGTGACGGGCAGAGGATCGCGCTCAAGGATCGGGTGCGGCGGTGAAGAAAATGGGCCACGACGAATTCGCGTTCATCGTGGCCCTTAACGGCGGGTCGTTCCCGCTAACCAAGCCCCTAGCCGGGCCTACCCCGAAGGGAGGTGCTGCTCAGTGCGCAAAGTGCGCGCGTTAAATCTCTAGCGGTTTGCCGCGCTGTACGGGATCACTACCCATGCAGTGCGGCCACCGCCGTCTAATGGCATACCAAACTCGCGGGAATCCGTCTAGCGAGTTGAACTCTGACAACTCAGCTTCAGCTATAGTCCGCTCAACCCGAGAATATTCTAAGCCTTGCGGACGCTTGCACCTCCTGCGCCCACGTCGGACAACCGACCGACATCTCCTGACCGGTCATACTCGACCCCAGGGCTCATCGTTTGACGTCGCGCAGGGCAACGGGGTGCCCGCCACTTGGCCGGGCCATCGTCGCAGTCTAGAAGTCCTGTCTCAGGGAGGGCTGGGCCGTGTCCGGCGTGATGATCATTCTCGGCTGGATATTCGTGGTGCTCGGCCTCGCCGGGGCGGGGTATGCCGCCATGGCGGCGTGGTTCGCGCGGCGGTTCGCGGCACGGGCCGAGGAACTGACCGCGAATTTCCCGGCGGTGTCGATCCTGAAACCGCTGCATGGCGACGAGCCGGCACTAGAAGAAAATCTCGAATCGTTTCTCGCGCAGGACTATCCGGCGCCGTGCCAGTTTGTGTTCGGCGTCCAGTCGCCCGACGATGCGGCGATTGCGGTGGTCGAGCGGTTGCTCAAGCGTCATCCCGCGGCCGATGCCGTCCTCGTGGTCGACAAGGCCCGCCACGGCACCAATCCAAAAATCTCCAACCTGATGAACATGCGCGGCGCCATCCGCCACGACGTGATCATCCTCTCCGATAGCGACATCGCGGTGGAGCCGGGCTATCTGCGCCGAATCGCTGCTGCGCTGGCGCCCGAGCGGGTGGGGGCGGTGACCTGTGTTTACACCGGCTTGGCCGCCGCCGGTCTGGTGTCGCGGCTGTCGGCGATGGGCGTCAGCTATCACTTCCTGCCCAACGTCATGGCCGGGCTGGGCCTCAAAATGACCGCCCCGTGTTTCGGCTCGACCATCGCCCTCAAGGGCAAAGTGGCGCGCGAGATCGGCGGATTGGCCGCCTTTGCCGACCAGCTGGCCGACGACAACGAGATCGGCCGGGCGGTGCGGGCCAAAGGTTACGAAGTCGCCATCCCGCCATTCGCGGTGCGTCATGCCGCCACCGAGACCACGTGCTCTGAGTGGTTATCGCATGAGTTGCGCTGGATGCGGACCATTCGGACCGTGGATCCCGCGGGACACGCGGGTTCCCTAGTGACTCACGCCATTCCCTTGGCATTGCTGGGGTTATTTCTGACCGGTTTGGCCCCGCTGGCCTGGGGGGCACTGGCCACTACAATCCTTGCGCGCCTCGTGCTGAAATGGTGTATCGACACGGCGTTTGGGGAACCCGCAGGTCCCGCTTGGCTTATGCCGGTGCGAGATGTGTTAACCTTCTGCGTGTTCGTCACGTCGCTTTTCGGATCAGCCGTTGTCTGGCAGAAGGAGCGCCTTCGGGTCGGTGGCGACGGTGCGTTGTCCGGCCGCTGATGGCCAATCGATGAGGAAGTAGATGAAGTCGTTGTTCTTGCAGGCGCCCTCTTACGACGGTTACGACGGCGGGGCCGGTGCGCGCTATCAGATGAAGCGCGAGGTCAAGTCGTTCTGGTATCCGACCTGGCTCGCCCAGGCGGCCGCCATGGTCGAAGGCTCCAAGCTGATCGACGCCCCGCCGCACAAGCTGCATTGGAAAGACATCGAGGACGATGTGAAGAATCACGAGCTGATCGTGATCCACACCTCGACGCCGTCGTTCAAGTCCGACTGCAAGACCGCGCGGATGATCAAAGAGGTCAACCCGCACTGCAAGCTCGGCTTCATCGGCGCCAAGGTTTCGGTGCAGCCGACCGAAAGCCTCGAGGCGGAGCCGGCGATCGATTTCGTCGCCCGCAACGAATACGAATTCACCATCCAAGAAATCGCCAACGGCGCCAAGTGGGAAGGCCTCGCCGGCATTTCCTATCGCGACGGTTCGGGTTCGATCGTCCACAATGCCGAACGCGGCCTCCTGATGGACATGGACAAGCTGCCGAGCGTGCTGCCGGTCTATAAGCGCGATCTCAAGATCGAGAACTATTACGGCGGCTATCTCAAGCATCCGTACATGTCGTGGTACACCGGCCGCGGCTGCAAATCGCGCTGCACCTTCTGCCTGTGGCCGCAGACGATTTCCGGCCACAACTACCGCACCCATTCGATTCCGTTCGTGCTCGACGAAGTGCGCTACATGAAGGAGAATTTCCCGCAGGTGCGCGAAATCTTCTTCGACGACGGCACCCTGACCGACAACCACGAGCGCGTCGAAGCCCTCGCCAAGGAACTCGGCAAGATGGGCGTGACCTGGTCGTGCAACGCCAAGGCCAACGTTCCGCGCAAGACGCTCGAGATCATGAAGGAGAACGGTCTTCGCATTCTCCTGGTCGGCTACGAGAGCGGCAATCAGCAGATTCTGCACAACATCAAGAAGGGTTTGCGCGTCGACGTGGCGCGTCAGTTCTCCAAGGATTGCCACGAACTCGGCATCCTGGTGCACGGCACCTTCATTCTCGGCCTGCCGGGCGAAACCAAGCAGACCATCCAGGAGACGCTGAACTTCGCCAAGGAAGTGAACCCGCGCACCCTGCAGGTGTCGCTGGCCGCGCCCTATCCGGGCACCTTCCTCTACAATCAGGCCAAGGAAAACGGCTGGTTCGCCTCCGACGTCGATCTTCTGACCGACGACGGCACCCAGATCGCGCCGCTGAACTACGACAATCTCAGCCACACCGAGATTTTCGAAGCGGTGGAGATGTTCTACAAGAAGTTCTACTTCCGCCCGTCGAAGATCGCCGAGATCGTCGGCGAGATGGTGACCAACCCCGAAATGTTCGGCCGCCGTCTGCGCGAAGGCGTGGAGTTCTTCGACTTCCTCAAGACCCGCGAGGACATGATCGTTTCGTAAGAGCTTTCCTCCCCCGCGGCCTGGAAAATAATGTCATTCCCGGCCGAGCGCTTCGAGCGGCAGAGCCGCGATGAAGGGCGAGGGGAAGGGAACCCAGGTGTTTCAGCCGCTCCGACGCGGCAGAATGAGCAAGGGACCCAGTTCGTCAGCGATCGAGCGTCGTCGTGACCTGGGTCCCCTTCCCCTTGCATCCTTCGCTTCGCTCGGATGGCTCGGCCGGGGATGACAAGTGGGTTTCGCGATTTCCATGAACACCATCACCAAAGCTCTCATCGTCACTGCCGACGACTTCGGTGCCGCGCCGGAGGTCAACGAGGCGGTGCTGCGCGCGCACGGCGAGGGCATTCTCACTTGCGCTTCGCTGATGGTGGCGGGTGCGGCGGCGGGCGATGCGGTCAAGCGCGCCAAAGCAACACCAAGCCTCGGCGTCGGACTGCATCTGGTTCTGGTCGAAGGAAGGCCGGTGCTGCCGCCCGAGCGCATTCCCAATCTGGTCGGTGCCGACGGCAATTTCCGCACCGACATGGTCAAGGCCTCGTTCGGCATGGCGATGCTGCCATGGGTGAGGCGCCAGCTCGCCGCTGAGATCGAAGCCCAGTTCGCCGCTTTTGCCGCGACCGGCCTCAAGCTCGATCACGTCAACGCCCACAAGCATTTCCATCTGCATCCGACCATCGGCCGTCTCGCGGTCAAGATCGGCAAGCGCTACGGCATGACGGCGATGCGCAGCCCGATCGAGCCGCCGGAAATCATCCGCCGCATCGATCCCAATGCCACGGGCGGCGATCTCGAGCGCTTCGTCGGCGCGCGCCTCAAAGACCGGCTGTGGGCGAGCCGCATCTGGTCGCCGGATCAGGTGTTCGGCCTCGCCTGGTCGGGCGCGATGAACCGTTCGCGCGTGAAGGCGCTCATCGAAAACCTGCCCGACGGCGTCAGCGAGATCTATTGCCACCCCGCGCTGTCGGCCTATCCCGGCTCGGCACCGGGCTATCGCTACACCGACGAACTCACCGCGCTACTGGCGCCGGAAGTGATCGAGCGCGCGCGCACGGTCCGCCTCGGCCGTTTTGCCGATTTCGCCGGCGGCTGACGCTCACGCGATGTCGATGATCTTGAGATAGACCACCGTCTGATTGAGCACCATGTAGGCAATTTCGCCGAAGGTGACGGGACCATCGAAATTCCCGGTCATCTCGCCTTCAAGCTCGGCATACATGTAGTTCAGGATGCAGTTGCACGAGAAGGCCAGACCGTCGGCGCCGGTGTTGCCGGCGTTTTCGAACGCCTCGACGTAATCGACAACGGGCTCGGCAAACCGATAGGCGATGCCGGGGAAGATCGGCGCGTAGAACCGCACGGTCCCGGTCGCATCGTCGACCGACTGGATGGAGACGTTGATGTGCGCGCCGTTATAGTCGGCGATCAGCGGCAGCTTGGTGTCGATCGCGTTGTCGCGGATGTAGCGCGCCAGGTTGGCGGGCTGGTCCGCGATCCGGCACTCGCCGGTGGCGGAAAATCCTTCAGAATCGAACACGATGGTGTCGCCGTTTCCCGGCCGGAATGGATTGATGATGTCGAGCACCGCCATTTTTCCCGGCTGCAGTTCGACGTGAATCACCACCGCGTCGCCGGTGATGGGGGTGGGCGAGCCGGCGAATACTTTCGGCTCGCGTTTGCCGATGGCGGCGACATCGACGGCTGCGATCCAGCCGAGCAGCGGGCTGTTGAAGACGCCTTCGTAATTCTGCACTTCCTTGGCGAAGCGGCGGTGCACGTCGCTGCCGCCCGGGACGATCACCACCGAGAAGCCGGAGGCGGGATAATCGGCGCCGATGTGGGCCAAGTCGTCCGCCGTGTAGCGCTTGATCCGCGCCGACCTCGCGATGCCGGTGAGGTCGTGCACGAAGACGCGGTCGTAATTGGTCATGCCGCCTTCGCCGGTCATGAAGGAAACGGCGGTGCCGCCGATCCAGTTGCCCGCCGGAAGCTGCGTCAGCAGCGCTTCGTCTCCCGCCAGCAAGAGGATTTTTCCGCTCGCGATGAGGGCGGTGGCTTCGGCGACGGAATAGAGTCCGTTCTTGGTCATCTGGGGTGCCCTTTCGCTGCAATCAGCTGAAAATGGCGCGCAAATCCTGCGCCGCGATCTTCTCGTTCTTCTTGAAGAAACCGTAGATTTCGTCGCCGAATTTCTGCACGGCGGCCGGCGAGCCGTCCTTGGCGATCTCCGTCGCGATGCGGGTCATCATGATCTTCATGCCGAGAGCGGACCACGGGCGCTTGATTTTTCCCAAAGCGACGGCATTCCAGTTGGGATGGGTTCTCGGCGGCAGTCCGGCAGCGTCGCTCATTCCGTGTCTCCCAGGCCGAACCGGTCGAGACCGGTGGCATTCCTTGATGACGGTAAGAGGGGGCGGTAAAGAAACGTTCTATCTATCGCAAGACTGTCAGAGCCAACAATGAAGAGACCGGCATTTTCGCAGTCTGTTGGTAGTACTACTTATGTCGTGGAAAAGGCAGTTTCCGCGCGTCCGCGAGCGCTCTTTGGGTGCGGCACAGGCCGGCCAGCCGCCGCGGCGAACCCTTAACGCGGAATTAGCCGCCGTTTCCTAGGATATCCCGGCTGCTCAAGGACGGTCGCCATGACGTCTGCCGGTCAGAAGTGCGCTGCTGCTCTCCAGCGGCCGGGAAATGCGGACCTCGAGAAGATTCTGTGGTCGCATTCCGCGTTCGTTTCGCGGGTGGCAGGCGGACTGCGCGCCCAACTGAAATCGTGCGATTTGAGGGGCGCCAATTTTGCCAACCGCGTTCTCTCCGATGCCGATCTGTCGGGCTCGGTTCTGGCTGGCGCCATGCTGCACTTTACCGAATTCGTCGGCGCCAACCTCTATTGTTGCGACCTTCGAGGGGCCGATGCCAGCTATGCCAATTTCAGCCATGCCGACATGCGCGGCGCAATCCTTTCGGGGTGCAATCTGGCCCATGCCCGGCTCAATTGTGCCGATTGTCGCCCGGGCCGGATGCTGCAATCGGGCGAGGGCGGACTGAAGGACGTCATCGATCCGCAGGTCGCCAGCGCCAGCTTCAGCCATAGTTTCTTGAGCGATGTCGACTTCGAGAATGCCCGGCTGGAAGGCGCCGATTTCTCCGGTGCGATCATCGAGGCTTCGCGCTTCAAGGGCGCCAGCCTCAAGAACGCCGTGTTCCAGGACGCGGTTCTGAGCGGCGTCAATCTTTCGGAATTGCAGGTGCCGGCCTCTGTGCTCAAGACCTGCATCGTGGCGCCCTCGGAGCATTCGGTGACGGGGCGCAGTCGTCAGCTCGAAAAGCTCAAAGCCCATCAGCACTGGATCGAAACCGATGGCCGTGACGGCGCCGCGGCGGTGTTCGACGGCGATGACCTGCGTCCGCTCGCCGGTGTCGTGCATCAGTGCAAGCTTACGGCGATTTCCGCCAAGGGCGCCATCGCGGTGATGATGGATTTCTCCGGCTGCGAGCTGCAAGGCGCCAATTTCGAGAACGCCGACCTTCGCGGCGCCAATTTCGAGAACGCCGATTTGCGCGGCGTACGCTTCCACAATGCCCGCCTCGACCACGCCCGCTTCAGGGGCGCCGATCTGCGCCCGCTGAGGCTGCATTCGGGCGACTATCTGCCGTGCGATTTCACTGGCGCCGAAATTGCCGAAAACCAGCTGGATGTGGCGATTAGGGAGTGATCGTTCCTCCCCCGCTATCCGAAATCGAGCGCCTTTGCGGTAAGTGCTCCGCAGGGGAGGAAAGTATTTGCCGTCGGGTGTAGAATGGCGCCGCCTTCAACCGTTGGAGGATGCCATGACATCCAAACCGGATTCGATGGAAGCGTTGAAGATCATGAGTGATTATCTTCGCGCCATCGAGAAGCACGAAGACCAAAGCGTCTATTACCGCTGTGCCGCGATGTGCGCCGGCCTGTCTGCTGTCGTGTATGAACTGAAAGCGTTGCGCGAAGCGGTGGCGGCAAAGTCCTCGTAGTTTCTCGCGTCGGACCGCTGCGTTTCGCTATTTGTAATTCATCTTAGTCAGCGTGTCGCGTTGTTGACCTGAACGAAAAGCTCCACCCTCGCGGCGAGAAAAGTCACGACGCGATGCATGCGGATTTTGCTGCAGCTGAACGTCTTCGTGGAATTGTCGCCGAGGTTCGCATGAAGGTTTTCCGTTTCGTTTCGGTCATTGTGATGGCGGCGACGCTCGCTGCCGCGCAGGCGGCGGATACCGCGCGCATGGATGAGGTGGTCCAGTCTTACGTCAAAGACGGCAAGTTCATGGGCACCGTCCTGGTGTGGAAGAACGGGAAGTCCTTGCTCGACAAGGGCTATGGCTACGCCAATTTCGAATGGCAGGTGCCCAACAGCCCGGATACAAAATTCCGCCTTGGCTCGATGAGCAAGCAGTTCACCGCCGCTGCGGTTCTTTTGCTGCAGCAACGCGGCAAGCTGAACATCAACGATCCCGTCAAGAAATACGTGCCGGATGCGCCCGCGGCGTGGGACAAGATCACCCTCTATCACCTGCTCACGCACACCTCCGGCATTCCCAATTTCACCGACATGCCCTCCTATCCGGATTGGGAGCGCAAGCCCGCCAAGCCCGCCGAGATGGTGGCTTGGTTCAAGGATAAGCCGCTGGAGTTCGTGCCCGGCAGCAAGTGGCGTTATTCGAATTCCGGCTACATTCTGCTCGGCGTCGTAATTGAGAAAGCGAGCGGCATGACCTATCAGCAGTTCCTCGCCGACAACATTTTCACGCCGCTCAGCATGCACGATTCCGGCTATGACTCGAACCACACGGTCATCGCGCGTCATGCCTCTGGGTATTCGCCGGGAAAGAAGGGCGTCGAGCCGGCCGGGTACGTCGATATGAGCGTCCCGTATTCCGCCGGCGCGTTGTATTCGACCACGCACGACATCCTGTTGTGGGAGCAGGGCCTGTTCGGTGGCAAGCTGTTGAATGCCGAAAATTTGAAGACGATGACGACGCCGTTGCTGGAGAAGTACGGCTGCGGCTTCTGGATTCAGGACGTCGCGGGGCACCGCGATGTGACCCACTCCGGAGCGATCGAAGGCTTCAACACCCGTGGGGACTATCTGCCGGACGACAAAGCCGTCGTGGTGGTTCTAGGCAATCTCAATGGTGTGGCGCCGGGCGAACTGGCCGGTTATCTCGTGACCCTGGCGTTGGACAAACCGCTGACGCTGCCGAGCGAGCGCAAGGCGGTCGCCATCGATCCCGCCGCGTTCGATGCCTACGCGGGCACCTATCAATTCTCACCGCAATTCCTTATCGCCTTCACTCGCGACGGCGCGCACTTCTATGCCCAGGCCACCGGCCAGCAGCGGACCGAGATCTTCCCGCAATCTGCCAACGAGTTCTTCGCCAAGAGCGTCGATGCCACGTTCCGTTTCGAAGCGGGAGGTAAAGTCTATCTCCACCAGGGCGGCCGCGACGTGCCGGCTGAAAAGGTCGAGCCCTGAGAGAGCAGTTCTTTCTCAATACCGGGCCAGACCCAGTATCGGAGACGGAGCAGACAATCCGCCCGCATCTCCCTCGCGGAGCACGACGCGTCGACGGATAGCGGGAGATCACCGAGCCGCGTCACATCGTCCGCTTCTCTCTCGACGTCGGGCGATCTCGCCCACCGATGTTGGTCTGATGTGCGCCATTTGTGGACATAGGTCGTGGCAGGCTACTGTTATGGATTGCCCGCGCCACCACCATTTCCACTCGGCTCGTTTCTTAATCCCGGAATTGGCTTTGCCGGGCCATTACCCGGACAGCGGTAATGTGCTGTTCCGCCCCATCGCAAGTGCTGGAGGCATGGTGTCGGGGTGGGACACCTGTCGCACTGACCTGTAAGGAACAAGAACGTATAACTATTTGGAGAAGACGCTATCCCGAGGGCGATAACCAGAATAACAGCAACGAAAGCCCCGACCATTTGCCAACGCGGAATCATCGATTGTGCTCTCATAAGAAATGACCGCCCGTAGGGCGGGTCTTCTGATTGGTTGCATTAGGGAATGGTGTCCGAGAATTCAGTGTGGACCCAGATGCGCGCCGCCAGTTCGTTTTGGGTAGCTGCAGTGATTATCACACCTGCACCCAACGCCGCTGCGAGCCCGCGACGGGATTTCCAAAGATAAATCCGGCCAACATGATCGGCACGCCAACGGCCAAACCGACCACGTGGGAAATCGCTCCAGAGAACTGTACATTCCCCCCCGAGATCTGCTTGAAACTAACAATATCCCACCACCAAGAGTGCCGGAAGGTGATCAACGACGAATGACCGGTATTGGCGCCAGCGGTACGGAGCGCGAAGGTCCGGAGTTGTGCCGTGTATCGGACGTCCCGGCCGTCTTGAAATCGGCGCGGGTACACCTACCTCTATGAAGCTGTTTGACCGCGCTGGAATGGTGCCAACGAACTGCGTCGCAATCGCGTCATCAGTTTAGAACGATTCGATTTCGATTCTGGCCGCCCGCCTGTTCGTGTCGGTTTCTTGTCGCCGGAACCGCAAGGCGATTTTCGTGATTGGTCTGCGGTTTAGGCCTAAAATCGCCGAATTGAATTCACGTTTTTGCAGATCCTGTTTGCGTCCCGGGATTTGAGCGCTTTACGGTTGTAGTTTAGACTTATTCTGAACCAATACCCGGAGCCCCGCCTGTGACGCTTGCTTTGCCGAACCTCAGCTTTGAACCCATTGCGGTGCCCGAGGGACCGATCCGGCTGGGTTCGCCGGAGCACCTTCGCCTGTCCTGCAAGACGCTGCTCGAAACCTTCAATCCCTACAAGCCGGCAGTGATCGATTGGCCCAAGCTGGAGCCCAAGACCCAGGACCTCATCACGTCGCTGCCGATCTGGGATATCGCGGTGCAGACCGAGAACCGGGCCGGCGTCTGGGTCGGTTCGTATGCTCCGAAGGCCCGCGATCCGCTGCTGAAGCAGGCGGTCGAACTCAATGCCTTCGAGGAACGCCGCCATCGCCATGTGCTGGCCAATCTTGTCGAGGCTTACGGCATCCGCTTGGTGCCCGAGCCGGCCTATCCGGCGCCCAAGGACCCCGAGTGGGCCTTTGTCCAGGTCGGCTTTTCCGAGTGCATCGACAGTTTCTTCGCCTTCGGCCTGTTCGAATCGGCCCGTCGCACCGGCTTTTTCCCGCCCGAGCTGGTCGACACCTTCGAGCCGGTGATTGCCGAGGAGGGGCGGCACA